>DASTGQ010000405.1:0-3390 GCA_035718985.1 Gemmatimonadaceae bacterium | reverse complement strand
GATCGAGGATGCGAAGCTCGCTCACGAGGCTTCGGATGTGGTCGTGCAGCTGGTCCACGACTTCGGCCGCGTCCGGAATCAGGCTGCGGTGGAACCCGGAAAGCCCGCTGATCAGCCGATGGATCTCGGCGTGGTCGGTCGCGGCCTTCCGCTGCGCAGCTTCGTAGCGAGCCGAGTAGCGTCGCACCGCCGGGTTCCGCTCCATGCCGGGGACATCGTCACCATCGAGTGGTGCCCAGTTGGCAAGGAGCAGCTCCCTGACGGAGACGTCTTCGGCATACAGCGCCGAACCCATGATGAGAAGGTCGAGCGCCAGCAGGGCGGCGATGAAGAGGAGGGCATCAGAATCATATCGGACGATCAGCACGCCGAGGACGGCGGTGAGCGCGAGAGAGCCGACCAGCTTTCGCCGGAAGCGCGAGATGCGGCCCTGCAGCACGCTGGCTTGCGGCTCCATCGCGCTTGGCGGGACCGGCTGATGGATCACGGCCCGCCTGTCGCCGGTGAGGGGTTCGCCGAGCGCCGCGGCGAATTCGGCGGCGGATGACCAGCGCGCGGCGGGCTTCTTTTCCATCGCCCGCTCGATGGCCGCCGCCATCGCCACGGGGACGTCCGGACGCAGCTCGAGCAGCGGGACCGGGCGCTCCGACACCTGCTTCGCCAGCAGTGCCGGAGCGCTCGCGGCCATGAATGGCAGGCGCCCGGTGAGCATCTGGTAACCGAGCACGCCGAGGGCGTAGATGTCGGCGCGATGATCGACGTCCGGCTGCCCGAGCGCCTGCTCGGGCGCCATCCAGGCGGGAGTGCCGAGCGCTACGCCGTCCAGGGTCATGCGCGTGTCGTCGTCCAGCGCACGCGCGATCCCGAAGTCGGTGAGCAGCGGCCGGCCGGTCGAGCGGTCGAGGAGGATGTTGTCGGGCTTGATGTCGCGGTGCACCACGCCGGCGTCGTGGGCATGGCGCAACGCATCGGCGAGGTCCGCCAGCACTGACCGCGCATCGGCGATGCTCAGGCGGCCTTCGCGCTCGAGCCGGCGGCCGAGGCTCTGGCCATCCACGAGCGCCATGACGAAGTACGCGAGATCGCCGGCGGTCGCCGCGGCGTACACGGGCACGATGCCCGGATGATCGAGCGATGCCGCGAGCCGGGCTTCGCGCACGAACCGCTCGCGCGAGCTGGTGCTCCGCGTGAACGTCGGCGGGAGCACCTTGATGGCCACCGGGCGGGCGAGGCGACGATGCGTGGCGCCGAACACCACGGCCATCCCGCCCCGCCCCAGCTCTCGGCTCACATCGTATTCCGGCGCCAGCAGCCGCTGGACGTGATGCAGGAACTCGTGGCTCACGGCCGCCAATGTGGCGCGCCCTGGACGGGCCGGCCAGCCTCGACGCGCTTCACCTGACGGCACCGAGCGTGAGGCCCGTTCCGAGCTGCACCGACCAGCCCGTGCGTCCGGCACCGAGCTGGCGGCCCACGCTGAGCGTGACGGGTGACCAGCCAAGCAGCCGTCGTGACGATCGTGCTGTTGGCGTCGCGCCATTGCAGACCTCGGGATCCTGGTGGACGTCGCCGATGCGGACGACGGCCCACGGAGGCGAGGTAGCCACGATGCTGGCCGAACGGATGCCTCCGTCGCCTGGTGGCGAGCAGTGGACGCGCGTCGTCAACGGAATCGTGTCGAGCACCACCCCGAGCACGAGCGACGTGCTGTCGCCCGCGGCAGGTCGTGACACCGTGGCATCCACGGTGTACGGCGCCTGTCGCAGGTGAAACGTCGTGCGTGAGCCATCGGTGCTGTCGGCGTTCGCGCGGGTTCCGGAAAGGCGAAGCGGAGCGATGGCGAGACGCATGGCATACGCACCGGCGCTGCGGCCGCCGAGCGCGGAGTCCACTCGATCCGGTACGGGTTCGTGCTGGACGACGAGCTTCCGGTACGCGCGGAGCGAGTCGCCGAGGATGCGCGCCAGGCGCGCGTTGTCACGCGCCGCATCGCGCGTGGTGTCGTGCGAGGCTTCAGTGTTGCTGGCGCGCAGGGCGATGGTGCGTTCGTTCGCTCGCGACGCGGCCAGCTCGTGCTGCAGGCGCGTGATCCAGGTGAGGCCGCCGAGCACGAGGAGCGCGAGGGCGCTCGCGGCAACGGTACGGGTATTCATGGGAATGCACGGTAGAAGGTGGGGAACGGGGCATCACAACAGGGAGATGATTCGTTGTTTGACGGCGTTCACGTCCAGCACCGGGACGCCGTCCGGACGGCGCCCGGTGGGATCGACTTTCCGGCCAACCTTCCCCCACAGGGAGCGACGCGGGGTGTACGCCGACGTCCACACCGCCTGCTCGTCGTGACCGACGAGCTGCGGGTCCACCCAGCGGTGGTAGCGAGCGACGGCGACGCACAGCCGCGTGATTGCATCGACCTGCTGTTCGGTGGCGCACACCGTACCGTTGGTGGCCGCGGCAATGCCGTAGAAGCGGCTATTGGCCGACGGTGTCACGCACGGTCCGGCGTGCGGGGTCCGCATTCCCGGATCGGCCAGCTCGACGACGCGTCCGTCATCGAGCACGAGCCAGGTGTAGCCGTTGCTGCAGCGTGGATCGCGGAACCACGCGAGCGCCTCGCGGTCACTCGAGGAATCGTCGTAGTGCAGCATGATGCCACTGCGCGTGGCAGCGAGTGGCTTCTGGATCACATGCGAATGCATGCGCTCGTCCGCGTCCACTCCGGGAATGATCAGCATGGTCAATCGCTCCAGTGGTTGTCGTAACGGGAAGGGTCCCTCAGGTCACTCCTGAAGAGGCTCAGCGCGGCGCGTTGCTCACCCACGCCGAACCGGCCGATGAGCGTCTTCAGTACGTCGAACGTCTGTTCCGGCGCCGCTCGCTCCAGCGCGCCCAGCATCGGGAGCGCCAGCACGATGGTCATGGCGAGGGTGGCTTCGGGCCAGCTCGAGATCCCGACCTTCCACAGTTGCCTGACCATTCCGGCGGCAAAGGCGAGCACCACGATCCGGCTCATCGAGAACACCAGCGGAACGCCGACAGCGAGCGTCTTGATGGCGTTCTTCTCGAGCAGCGGCGTGATGGCCGCGACTGCCACGACGCGCGACAGCTCGGCGGCCCGTGCCGAGGCCGTTCGTGCTACCGCGGCGGCCATCGTCAGCCCGCCGGCGGGAACGGATCGTTCCCGTGGCTGTCACGGAAGCGGATCCGCCCGTGCTCGCCCTGGACGAGGAGCTCGCTGCCGAGCTCCCGCGCCAGGACGCGGGCGATGCGGACTGCCGACTGCTGGGTGAGGCCGCGAACGACCGTGCAGCGACGGCCCTCGAAGCGGACGGCGAATCCCGTGCGGTGGGTGACGACCCAGACGTTCTGCCGCCTGGTGGCGGGTCCTGC
>DASTGQ010000404.1:0-3463 GCA_035718985.1 Gemmatimonadaceae bacterium | reverse complement strand
CCCGCGTCCCGGTCCCCGAGCAAAGTCACTGCACGCACGGCCCCTTCGGATCCGGCTTCGCCTTGTCGACCGCCACCCGGTGGTCCAGGTCCGCGACCCGCAACGCGATGTCGCGGATCAGCGTCGTCACGCGGGCGTAGTGGTCGTAGTCGATGTACTGCGGCTCGTCGGTCACCTGATGGTAGTCGGCGTGGCCGCCCGTGGTGAAGAACACGATCGGGATGCCGTACCGCGCGTACTCATAGTGGTCGCTCCGGCAGTAGATGTTCTGCGGATGGCCGTTGGCGTCCATGGAGTAGTCGAAGTTGAAGCCGAGGTGGTTGTCGCGGTTCACCTGCTCGATCAGGTCGCCCAGCTCGGTCGAAAGCCGGCGCGAGCCGACGAGCTGCAGGTAGCCGGGCCCGCCGTGGGTGAGGCCGCCCTCCTTCGTCTCACCGGTCACGTCGTTCGCGCCGCCGCGGCCTACCATGTCCATGTTGAGCTGCGCGACGATGGAATCGCGCGGCACGGTGGGATGGTCGGTGAAGAACGCCGAGCCGTAGAGCCCTGCCTCCTCGCCGGTGTGCCACACGAAGAGGATCGAACGCTTCGGCTTCTGCTTCGCCGTCGCGAATGCCTCGGCGACCTCGAGCACGCTCACCGAGCCCGAGCCGTCGTCGTCGGCGCCGTTGAAGATGGAGTCCTGCCGAGCCGGGTGCACCGTGCGCAGGCTGTCGAGCAGCGCAGTGAAGCGCGCCTGCTGGGCATCGGTGAGCTTGCCGGGCGGGGCGTTGTCGGCCCCCTGCTGGCGCGCCACCATGTTCAGCGCGCGCAGCGAGTCGTGGTCCACCGGCGTGTGATCGTACCCGACGTGATCATTGTGCGCGCCGATGGCGACGTACTCCCCGCGCAGCGCGGGATCGCCGCCGGGAAGAATCGCCACGACGTTGCGGCCCGGCGCCTGGCTCTCGTGCAGAACGAGCATGCCGCTCACCGCGTTGCCCGCCGCACCCGGCTTCAGCGCATGCGGCGTGGCGCCGTTGAACAGGCTCGCCGCGACAGCCGGCGCAATGAACACCGTCGGCGCGCCCGCGGCTGGCGTGGCGTCGCTCTTCAGCGCGGTGAAGCGCGCGAAGTACGCGCGCACATTCGCCGGCACGCGCTCCAGCGAGGCGACGAGCACCGCCGCCGCGCCGCCATAGCGCTGATTCACGGTGAAGAACGCGTTGCGGAAGGGGTTCGCCGTCGGCTCGACGCTCATGACGACGATCTTTCCTTTCGCGACGCCGGCGGAGAGCCATGTCGTGGAATCGGCCGTCGAGCCACCATACACCACCGGTGCGCCGTCCAGCGAGACCCGCCGCTCGCCGCGCGAGATGGGCAGGTAGTCCGTGCCGTATGCGAGCGCCTTCCCGCCAACCCTGAGGCTCGTCGCCGCGCTGTCCACCGTGTACGCGTACAGCGGGATGTTCTGGAAGTAGCCGCCGTTGTCACCGGCGGGCTGCAGGCCGAGCCGGCGCACTTCGCGCTCGATGTAGGCGGTGCCCTTGAGGTTGTACTCCGTCCCCACCTGACGCCCCATCATGGAATCGTCGGCGAAGATGTAGAGCCGCGTCATCAGGTCGGCCGCGGAGATGGCGGGTGAGGTGGGACGAGGCGCGAGCTTGAGCGGGAGCTCGCCCCTGGCGGCCGCGGCCGCGCTGGCCTGCGCGGCGAGGGGCACCGGGAGCGCGAGCGCGAGGAGTAGCCCGCCGAGGGAGCGGGACGCCAGACGTGCAGACGACATGCAAGGTCTCCGAGGTGAACGTGTGACGTGCAGGGACAGTCTAGCCCGGCGTGCCGAGGGATGCACGGGTCGAGCGTCGGGGGAAATCCAGCGCCGGACGGGTGTTCGCACCACGCTGTCACGGGAGAAATCCTCTGGCGGGTTGGCGCGCGGTGCGAGACCTTATGCGCCATGCGAATTGCCGTCCCGTTGGAGACCGCTCCCGGTGAGCAGCGCGTGGCGCTCACCCCCGACAGTGCCGCTCGACTGGTGAAGGGGGGCCACGAGCTTCGTATTCAAGCCGGCGCCGGCACCCGCGCCGGCTTTCCCGATTCCGCCTACGAAACGGCCGGTGCAATCGTTTCGGACGCCGCGGCGCTGTACACGGGCGCGGAGCTGGTGTGCCGCGTCCAGCCGCCAACGCCCGCCGAGGTGCAGCGGCTTCCGGAGGGGAGCACGCTGCTCGCGCTCCTCTCGCCGGCGCGCAACGCAACCCTGCTCGCCATACTCGCGGCGCGGCGCGTGAACGGGCTCGCCCTCGAGAAAGTCCCGCGCATCACCCGCGCGCAATCCATGGATGTGCTCTCGTCGCAGAGCACGGTGGCCGGCTACAAGGCGGTGCTCATCGGCGCAGCAGCGCTTCCCAAGTTCCTTCCCATGCTCACCACCGCGGCCGGCAACGTCACGCCGTCGCGCGTGTTCGTCATCGGTGCCGGCGTGGCCGGCCTCCAGGCGATCGCCACCGCGCGCCGGCTCGGCGGCGTGGTCTCCGCGTTCGACGTGCGGCCGGCCGCGCGCGAGCAGGTGCAGTCGCTCGGTGCCACGTTCGTCGCCACGGAGCTCGTTGGGGCCAGCGCGGAGACGACCGGCGGATACGCGCGCGCCCAGAGCGCCGACGAAGCGCAGCGCACGCGGGAGGCCCTGGCCGCGCATCTCCGCGAGGTGGACCTCGTCATCACCACGGCGCAGATCCCCGGCCGCGCCGCGCCGCGGCTCATCACCGCCGACATGATCCCGCAGATGCGTCCCGGCTCGGTGATCGTCGACCTCGCCGCGGAGTCGGGCGGGAACTGCGAGCTCACCCGCGCCGGCGAGACGGTGCGCTCGGGGCCCGTCACCATCCTCGGGCCGGTGGACCTGCCGGCGACGGTGCCCTTTCACGCCAGCCAGATGTTCGGCCGCAACGTGCTCGCGCTCGTGAACCACCTTTCTCATGAGGGTGCGCTCAAGGTGGATCCGGCCGACGAGATCACCGGCGCAATGCTCGTCGTGCGCGACGGGCAGGTCGTCGCGCCTCCCACCACCTGACGCCACAGCGATGCTGATCCTCCAGCTTTACGTGTTCGTGCTCGCCGCGTTCGTGGGCTACATGGTCATCACGCGCGTGCCGCCGCTGCTGCACACGCCCCTCATGTCGGCCACCAACGCCATCTCGGGCATCTCGCTGGTCGGCTCCATGGTGGCCGCGGGATCGCACCGCGGCACCGTCGCCACCATCCTCGGCTTCGTCGCCGTCGTGTGCGCGACGACCAACATCGTCGGTGGCTTCCTCATCACCGACCGCATGCTGAAGATGTTCCGTCGCGAACCGCATCCCACCCAGGACAGCGAGTCTCCGGCCGACGCGCGCGCCGCCGCAAAGGAGCCGTAAGCGATGCGCGAGACTCTCACCCAGGCCAGCTACCTCGCGGCCTCCGTCCTCTTCATCCTTGGCCTGCG
>DASTGQ010000403.1:0-3319 GCA_035718985.1 Gemmatimonadaceae bacterium | reverse complement strand
CAGCTCCACGTTCCCGTTCACCGTGGCCAGCTTGATCGTCCGGCCGCCCTTGCCGAGGGTGGCGTGGAGGTGGCGGGGGTCGATGCGGCCGGTGATGGTCACCGGCCAGTCGGTCTGGAAGCGGCCGTTCACGGTGCTGAGGTCGATGTCGGCGTCCACGTCACCCGCGAACTCGGCGATCACGCTGCCGTTCACCGATCGGAAGTCCAGGTCCTCGTTGCCGTCGTAGCGACCCATGACGGCGTGCACGCCGCCGTTCACCGTGTTCGCCTGCACGGGGCCGCCCGAGGTGACGGCGTCTACGGAACCGTTGACCGTGCTCGCGCGCACTTCGCTCGTCGCGCCGTCCACGCTCACGCCGCCGTTCACGCTGTACACGCCGACCTTCACTCCCTTCGGTACGCGGATCTCGAAGTTCACGGCGACGTCGTTGTTCCGGTCGCCGCGACGCCAGCCATCGCTGTGGGAGCTGTAGCCGTTCTCGTCGCAGGTGGCGTTCTCCGTCCAGAAGGCGCAGACGAGGATGCTGCCGTCGCCCGACTTGTACGTCTGGATGCGGACGTCCTTCGGGTTGCCGCGGCGCCAGGTCTTGGTCGCCGTGATCTCCACGCGGTCGCTCGTCGATGGGCGCACGCGCAGCTCGCCGTTGACGTTGCGGACGCGGATCCACTGGCCGGCCGGCACGCGCTCATTGAGGGTGAAGGCGTTGGCTTCGGTCTGTCGGTCCTGCGCCAGCAGCGCGGCCGGCGCCAGCAGCAGCGCGCCGAGGACCAGGGGGCGGAGGTGCGACATCGCGGAATCTCCTGAAGTGCGCCTAGCGGCGGCGCGCGGTGGACGAAAGGGTGACCTCGCCGCTGAACGTCTCGGCGACGATGCGGGCATTGCCCTGCCCGAGGGTGAAGTTGAGGCGCTTGGCCTGCGCGGCGCCGATCCCATGCTCGCCAGCCCGCAGCGTGATGGGGAAGTCGCTGTCGATGGAACCGTTGAAGGTGGAGATGCTGAGCTGCGCTCCCACGTTTGGCGGGAGGAGGAGGCTGATGTCGCCCGAGTGCGTGTTGAACTCGTAGCGGCCGTCTCCCTGGATCTGTCCGGCGAAGGAGACATCGCCGCTCGTGGTGTGGGTGCGCACCTGCTTCGCCACGATGTCGCGCAGAGTCAGGTCGCCACTCACCGTTTCGATCTCCACGTCGCCGCGGGCACCAGTGAGCGACACGTCGCCGTTCACGGTCCGGATGGAGGCGTCGGAGGCCACGCCCTGCACGGTCACGTCGCCGGACAGGGTCTCGACGTCGAGCCGCGAGCCCGCGTCGCGCACGTCCACGTCGGCGCTCTGGGTGTGCACGTCGGCGTCACCACGCACGCCGCGGAGCGTCACGCCGCCATTCCAGCTGCTGGCGGACACGCGCGCGCCGGCGGGCACGGTCACCTCATAGCGACCGTCTTCACAGCGGCGGCCGGCGGCCGGCTCGAGGATGGCGCGCGAGCCGGTGCTCGTGAAGCGAATCGCGCCACTTTCAGTGCGTGCCTTCACGCGGATCTCGTTCGCGCTGCCGCCCGAGACGACGATGTCGCCGTCCGGACAGTTGACGATCACGGTGCCGCGTGCGTCGAAGGCGACCGTGGTATCGAGGGAGCCGGCGGCGTCGCGCAGCTCACGCTGGCGGTCGCGTTCGGCGCGCATCTGCTCACGCGCCTTCTGGCTCGCCTCGCGGGCCTGTTCGGTCGCTTGCCTGGCCTGCTCGCGAGCGCGCTCGCGGGCCCGCTCGACGTCAGCGCTGCTGGTCTGCGCCGAGGCCGGCGCCGAGGCCGCGAGCACGACCGCGGCGAGAATGAGTGCAATGGGGCGAGTCATGTCAGGTTCCTCAGGTGCGCGACGGCAGCGACGCCGCCATGCGCAGGAGCTCGACCTTCTTGTCGAGTGATTGATTCAGTTGGGTGGCGAGGAATCCACTGGACGGATCCTTCGCCAGGGCGGCCCGGCTCTGCGCGATGGCCGAGTCGATGACGGCGATGCTCTGCTCGAGCACCGCGATGGTCTTCGGGTCGAGCTGCGAACGCCGCTCCTTCACGATGGCGCGCAACTTCCCGATCTCCTGGTCGTACACGGGTTCTGCTTCCTTCATCACCGGCGCCGCGCTGGCCAGCCGGGCCGTCGGGTTCACGCCCGAGCGGCTTGTGCCGCTCCGGTCACCGCTGCCCGACGCCGCACGATTGCTCGCCGCGTCAGTGGACTCCGTGGACGGATCGCCTGAGGGCTCGAACTGAGCGGTGGGCTCGCTCGCAGGAGCCAGGGAAGCCTGGGCGACACTCGATGGAGTTCTGCCGATCACGTCCGCGCGATCCGCGCCGATGTATGCGCGGGTGAAATAGTGCGTCACCCCCGCGGTGACGAGAATCAGCGCTGCCGCGGCGAGGCCCGGCCGCAGCCAGGTTCGGCGCAGCGCAGGGCGCACCTGGCGCAGATCCTCGATTGACGTCACCGGCGTATCGATCCGCGCCGCGATGCCGGCCCATAGGTCGCGCGAGGGCTCGAGCATCGGCAGCACCGACGCTTCGTGCCGGATGGCGTCCAGGTCGGCGAGCAGCGAGCTGCAGGCGTCGCACGCGGCGGCGTGCGCCTCCAGCTCGAGGCGTGTCGGCTCCGGCAGCTCTCCTTCCATGTAGCTCGCGAGCTGGTCGGCCACGACGTCGCAGGTCATCGGTTCGTTGGTCATCGGTTCAGTGCCTCCCGCAGGAGGAGCCGTGCGCGATGCAGCTGCGCCTTCGTGGCTCCCGTCGTCACGCCGAGCATCTCGGCGATCTCCTCGTGCTTGTACCCTTCGATGTCGTGCAGCGTGAACACCCGTCGAGCACCCTTCGGCAGCCGCGCGATGGCGGCCTCGAGATCCATCCTATCGCCTGGCGAGTGCGATCGTGCCACCAGCAGGTTCACGCCATCGCCATCCTCATCGTCCTCGTAGCGAGCTCGTTGCTTCCCGTCGCTCTTCCGCGCGTTCAGCACCAGGTTCACGGTCATGCGGTGCAGCCAGGTCCCGAACGCGGACTCGCCGCGAAACAGGTGCAGCTTGTCCCAGGCCCGGACGAACACGTCCTGAGTGAGCTCCTCGGCGCGGCCGCGGTCGTTGACCATGCGGGCGCAGAGGGAGAACACGCGGTTGACGTGCTGACGGTAGAGCCGCTCGAACGCGACACGATCGCCCGCGGCCGCGAGGGCCACGTCCGGGTCGACACCGAATGGCGAAGGAGCTGTCGTCTGTTCGGGGAGGGCCACTGCCGTCATCAATCGTCCGGGTTCCCAGTGCACTGGATGGGATAGCCG
>DASTGQ010000402.1:0-4999 GCA_035718985.1 Gemmatimonadaceae bacterium | reverse complement strand
CGAGCGCTGCCTGCAGGCCATCGGCTGCATCCGCCATGAGCGGCGAATGGAAGGCGCCGCTCACATTGAGCCGTATCGGCTTGGCGCCGGCTTCCTTCGCAAGCGCCATGGCGCGCTCGACGCCGGCAACTGCTCCGCTGATCACGATCTGTCCCGGGCAGTTGTAGTTGGCCGGCACCGCGAGCCCGGCTTCCTCCGTCGCACGATCGCAGATCTGCTCGATCGGCAACTGGAGGTTCCCGAGGATGGCCGCCATGGCACCGGGCCGTCGCTCGCCAGCCTGGAACATCAGCTCCCCGCGGCGCCGAACGAGCCGGACCGCCTCGGGTAGAGCGAGAGCGTCGGCCGCGTGATACGCCGTGAACTCACCGAGGGAGTGGCCGGCGGCCGCGACCACGCTGTCGCCGAGTGCGTCCCGAACGACCGACCACACGGCGGCGCCGTGGGTCAGGAGCGCCGGCTGGGCGTTCAGGGTGCGGGTCAGCTCCTCCGCCGGACCATCGAAGCAGAGCCGCGAAAGGGGAGCGCCGATCGCCTCGTCGGCAGCGGCGAAGACATCGCGCGCCGCCGGAAAGCGCTCCGCCAGGTCCTTCCCCATGCCCGGCGTCTGGGATCCCTGACCCGGGAAAAGCAGTACGACGTTCGACATGGCGATCAGAAGCGGATGACCATCGAGCCCCAGGTGAACCCGGCACCGAACCCAACGAGCAGCGCGGTGGTTCCCTCCTTGACGCGTCCCTGCTCGATGGCTTCATCGAGCGCAATCGGGATGGAGGCGGAGGAGGTGTTCCCGTAGCGGTCCACGTTCACGAACACCTTCTCCATCGGGACGTTGGCGTGCTTCGCCGTTGCCTCGATGATGCGCATGTTCGCCTGATGGGGGATGAGGACGTCGATGTCCTGCCCCGTGAGCTTCGCGGCGTCGAGTGCGCGGTCGCACGCGTCGCTCATGGAGCGTACGGCGTGCTTGAACGTCTCGCGGCCGGCCATCTTCACGAACGTCGATCGATCCGCGAGGGCGTCCTGGCTGAAGGGGACCTTTGCCCCGCCGGCCGGTCGCCACAGGAGCTCGGCGAGCGTCCCGTCACTGCGGATGTAGGTGCTGAGGATGCCCTTGTTGTGGGTCTTGGCGCGCTTGAGCACCGCGGCGCCTGCTCCGTCACCGAAGAGCACGCAGGTGCTGCGGTCCTGCCAGTCGATGATGGCGCTCATCTTCTCGGCGCCGACGACCAGCGCGGTCTCGATCACGCCCGACGCGATGAGCCCCTCGGCGACAGTCATGCCGTAGATCCACCCCGTGCAGGCGGCCGAGATGTCGAAGGCGGCGGCACGCGTGGCGCCCAGCTCCGCCTGGAGGTCCACCGCCGTCGCGGGAAGGAGCCGGTCCGGCGTCGCCGTGCTCAGCACGATGGCGTCGATCTCGCCCGCCTGCACGCCCGCGCGACGCATCGCCGTATGCGCGGCGGTCGCCGCCATGGACATCGTCGTCTCGGTGGGGCCGCCGATGTGACGCTCCACGATTCCCGTCCGCTCCACGATCCAGTCGTGGTTCGTCTCCAGCCCGAGCGCGGCGAAATCGTGATTCGTCATCACCTTCTCAGGGATGCCCCGGCCCATGCCGGCGATGTAGGCGACCGGTCTCTTCACGCGGCACTCTCCGTAGCCAGGACCAGGCGCTGGCCGATCTGATCGTTCATGCCGCTCGTCACCGCCTGGTAGGCGACCTTGATGGCGTTCTTCACGGCGCGCGGCGACGACTTGCCGTGGGCGATGATGCTGACGCCCTTCACGCCGAGCAGAGGCGCGCCGCCGTGCTCGGAATAGTCGAGATGCTTGAGTCCCGCCTGGAGCTGGATCGCGTCCACGCCTGCCTTGCGGAGCGTCTCGATCATGAGCGGGGCCACTCCCTCGTAGAACTTCAGGATGACGTTGCCGACGAAGCCGTCGCAGACGACCACGTCGAGCGCGTGCGCATCGGTGCCGCCGGCCGGCAGGTCGCGGCCTTCCACGTTGCCGACGAAGTTGAGGCCAGCCCGAAGGAGGAGCTGGTGCGCCTCCTTGGTGACGGCGTTCCCCTTCTCCGGCTCCTCGCCGATGCTGAGCAGGCCCACGGTGGGGTTTTCCCGACCGAGCATGCACTCGGCGTACGTCGCGCCAAGTCGCGCGAACTGGACCAGCTCTTCGGCGGAGCAGTCCACGTTGGCGCCGGAATCGAGGACGGCGACGGGGCGTCGTCCGGAAGGAAAGAGCGTGACGATGGCGGGTCGCTTCAACCCTGCGTGGAGCCGGAGCACCATCAGCGATGCGGCCATCTGGGCGCCGGTGCTGCCGGCGGAGACGAACGCGTCCGACTTGCCTTCGGTCTGGAGCCTCAGCCCCAATACCATGGAGCTGTTGGGCTTTCCGCGCACGGCGGCGCCGGGCTTCTCCGACATCTCGATGACGTCGGGCGCCTCGATGATGGAGAGCCGGTCGCGGTGCGCGTCGGCCGCGCGGAACTCGCCGCTCTCGAGGAGGGAGCGTAGCTGCGCCTCCACGACGGCAGTGCGGCCGACGAGCTGAATGCTGAGAGCGGGATCGAGCTCGGCAAGCGCGAGCAGCGCGCCGGCTACGGTCGCCTGGGGGGCGAAGTCGCCCCCCATGGCGTCCAACGCGATCCGCGCCAACGTCAGGCTTCCCTGGCTGCGACTCGCTGTTCGCCGGCGTAGTACCCGCACTCGGCGCAGACGTGGTGCGGGCGCTTCATCGCCTGACAGCGAGGGCACTTCTGGATCGCAATCGCCGGGGCGGTCTTGTGGGTGTTGCGGGCGCGCTTCTTCCGCTTGGAGGTTCTGCGCTTCGGTACGGCCATGGGTCTGGTCGGAAAAGGATAAGACCGGGCGACTCAGGAGTGTGCGTCGCGGACCTTGTGGAGCGCCGCCCAGCGAGGATCCGCGGAGTTTTCAGCGCAGCCGCAATCGCCGAGGTTGAGCTCGGCACCGCAGGTGGGACACAATCCTTTGCAGTCGTCCCGGCACAACGCGTAGCCAGGAACGTTCAACAGCCACTGCTCCCGGATGGCCGGGCGCAGGTCCAGCTCGGACGCGCGATCGTCGATGATGAAGACATCTGGATCATCCTCGACCCCCTCAGCCCCCGCCTCGGCGAAGATGAGGTGCGCGTCCTCGGAAACATGGCCCGACGCCTCGCCCAGGCAGCGGCGACACGCAAGCTCCACGTCTCCTTCGATGGTGCCATGCCAGTAGAACCGGCCGGGGCCGGCTGGCGACAGCCGACCTTTCACATGGATCGGCTCGGACGGCTTGGTATCCGTCTCGAGCCACACCGCATCCTCGGGCGCCAACGTGTCGTCGACGGAGACCGCGTGCTCGGTGAGCGACCGAATGTCAAAGGACAGCATAGCCTGTAAAACTACTTGGGACCCTTGAACTTATCAAGTCGTACCCACGGGTGAGACGTGAGCCGTGAAACGTGAGACGCAACCACGGACGCCGTCACGCTTCACGTCTCACGATTCACGATTCACGCTCCACGATCAGTAAATCAGCTCCGTCTCGGCAAAGAAGAATCTCGCCTCGCGCGCGGCGTTTTCGTCGGAGTCGGACGCGTGGATCGCGTTACGCCCCTTGGATTCGGCGTAGAGCTTCCGCACCGTGCCGGCCGCGGCCTCGGCCGGGTCCGTGGCCCCGATGGCGTCACGCAGGGCGAGGACGGCGTTGGCCTTCTCCAGGACCATCGGCATGCAGGGGCCGGAGGTCATGAACTGGACGAGCTCGCCGTAGAATGGGCGCTCCCGATGGATCGCGTAGAACTCTCCGGCCTGCTTCGTGGTGAGCTGCATGACGCGGGCAGCCTTGACCTTGAACCCCTTCTCCTCGAGCAGCGCGATGATCTTGCCGGCCTTGCTGGCGCCGAAGGCGTCGGGCTTGATGATCGTGAGCGTGTAGTTCCCTGCCATGCGTGGTTCCTCGTGAAGTGCGCGGGCGAGTGCGCCCGGTGGTTGGTCCTGCGTTGAACGATCAGTTGCCGATCAGCTTGCGAACGATATCACCGCGAGTGAGGAAGCCCACCAGTCGGCCATCCCTCACGACCGGCACGCGGTCGACGTCCTTGTTGCTCATCAGCGACGCCACCTCGGCGATCGGCTGCTCGGGGGCGACGCACAATACCTGCCGCGTCATGGCATCGCGAACGGTCTTCGTGGCCGGCATCGTCGGCGCTGCCGCTCGCGCGTCGGGTCCGGTGAAGGCCTGCACCTTGAGCAGGTGCCGGATGACCTCGCGCTCGGTCACCATGCCGATGACCCGACGATCGTCATCGACGACCGGGAGGGCGCCGAGGCCGGTCCGCGCCAGCGTGCGCGCGGCGTCGGTGAGTGACGTCTCGGGAGAGACGGTTCGCGGCTGGTCCGACATCACGTCACGCACCGCGAGCTGCTCGGGGAGCTTCGTTTCCTCGAAGCCCGGCAACGCGACGAGCGACTGCGCATCGGGCGCGGCGAGCACCGCGTCGAAGAACTCGGCGCGGCGCAACAGCCGCGCGAAGGCGCCCACCACCTGGAGATAGCGAATGGCGTGACGCGGAGGCGCCGCGATGAGGAGGATGAGGCGTGCGCATCGCTGCTCGCCTCCGGGTTCCACGCGACAGACCGGTTCGGGCGTGACACCGAGCGCGAGGACGAGCTGCCCGACGGCGTCGGTACGATAGTGCACCAGAAAGGCACGGTCACCCATCGCGACCACATCCTCGGCGCGCGCTTCAGCGGCGCGGCGACGCAGGCGCTGCACGTCGAGGACACCGCGGGCGGACGAGAGTCGCTCCAGGAGAGCGTTCGATGCCTCCTGGAGCGACGGCGCCATGAGCGGGACGACGACTCGCTCAGGCGCGAGGAAATCGCGGAGCTTCACCGGCAGAACGGCGGCGAGCCGCGGTGAATCACATCCGGTCCTTGAGGAGCTGCACGAAGTCGATCGGGCGCTTGGCGACGCCCATGCCCGCC
>DASTGQ010000401.1:0-6936 GCA_035718985.1 Gemmatimonadaceae bacterium | reverse complement strand
AGCGCCACGAGCCCCGGCTCCTCCGCCACCCGCAGCGTGGCGATCCGGGCGATGAGCGCCAGGTGGTCACGGACGAGTACGCGGCGCCGCTCCTGCTGCAGCGCCACGGCGCCCGCAGCCAGGCGGGCATGGGCATCCTGCCGCTCTGCCGCCTCCTTGAGCGCGGAAAGGTGGTCGTCAAGCAGCGTGCGCATCTCGTCGGGAATGGCGTGCCCGAGCGAGGACGCGTTCTCGCTCAGGTAGAGTTGCACGGCGTGCAGCGAGCGCAGCCGGTTGCCCTGGATCCGTTTCATGGTGTCCTCCCCCTCGCCTCGTGTCGTCGGTGTGAACGCAGTGTGTTCGCAGCCCCTACTTACCTCAGTGGTTTTCCACAGAGGTTTTGCAAGGGCCAAGTCGTCCGACCGGAGTGGAGGGCGCGTCGGCGCGAGGGCGCGGCCGGCACGGACGGCGAGCCGCAGCGCATCGGACGGTGATCGGTGCGCACCTGCCGGTGTCCGTTCGACAAAGGCCGGTGACCGGACCGCTCGCGCGGCTCGCCGGGGCGCATGGGGATGGCGCCGGCTGGCACGCCCCGGGGTGCGTCGGGGCGTCGTGACTGCTTGCCGGGCTGCGACCGCTGACCGGCTACGCTCTCTTCCTGATGATCAGGTGCGTCGCCCGTTCACCCGGGATCCGTTCCACGACTTCGTAGCCGAGCGCGCGCATGTCGAGGCCGTGCCAGAGCTCCTCACCTTCGCCGAGGAGGATGGGCCGCACGGCGACGTGCATCTCGTCGATCAATCTGGCCTGGAGGAACTGCCGGATGGTCGACACGCCGCCACCGAGCCTGACGTCCTTGCCCTTCGCCGCGGCGTTCGCCTGCTCGAGTGCCGCGTGGATGCCGTCGGTGACGAAGTGGAACGTGGTACCGCCCTTCATCGCCAGCGGCCGACGCGCGTGATGCGTGAGCACGAACGCCGGCACGTGGTACGGCGGCTCGTCGCCCCACCATCCCTTCCAGCTCTCGTCCGGCCACGGTCCGCGCACCGGACCGAACATGTTGCGGCCGAGGATCCACGCGCCGATGTCACGGAAGCCGCGCTCGGCAACCTGGTTGTCCACGCCGGTCTCGCCATCTGCCCCGCCGCCATGCATCCGCTGGAACACGCGAGTGGGAAAGAACCACTCCATGATCTCGGGCCCGTGCACGCCGAGCGGGTTCTCGAGACTCTGGTGCGGACCGGCGCCGAAACCGTCGATGGAGACGCCGAAGCTCATGACGCGAAGGAGGGACACGAGAACTGGGGTTCGAGGTTCGATCGAGGAACGCGATGGCTCAGCCGAGCCGCAGGTGATGCTCGGCGACGATGGATTCCGTCGCCGCAAAGTCGAACTCCAGGCCGTACCGCGCGGCGAGCACGCCAATCTGCTGAGGATCCGGTCGCCCCGCCTCCTTCAGCATCGCGCCGAGCTCGCGGAAGTACATGGCGAAGCGTGGCGGTGAGATGATCTCGAGAAAGCGGACCGGCTCGGAGCCGGTGTTCCAGAAGGTGTGCCATTCTCCGCGCGGCTTGGTCACCACCTCGCCCTTTCGAGCCACCGTGGCGCCTCCTTCACGCCAGGCGGTGAGCTCGCCTGCGAGCACGTACGACACCTCGTCCTCGTGGGCATGACGATGGATCGGCGCACCGAGCAGCCCGGGTGCAAGGGTGTGCTCGATCAGCGCATAGGCATTGCGCGTCTCGCTGGCATCGAGCAGGAAGCGAGTGCCGAAGCCGCCGATCCGGACGAGATCGTCGGTGATCTCGACCGGGACTCGAGGCAAATCACTTACCGGAGCAGAAGCGTGAGGAGAATGAACGGGCATCACTGGCCTCCAGTGCGGCTGTCTGCAGCACGATAGCCCCTCGTGCCGTGGCGCGGGAGGTGCGCCCCGTGCGATCATGGTACCAGACTTCATCTCAACCCGACTGGACGTGCAACTCGCTCAAGCCGCCACCCTCCGCCGTCTCCCACCATACGTCTTTGCCGAGCTCGATCGCCTCAAGCTCGCTGCACGCGAAACCGGCAGGCAGCTCGTGGATCTCGGCATCGGCAGTCCCGATCTCCCCATGGCGCCCGGCGTCATCGCCGCACTCGACCAGGCGGCACGCCAGCCCGGCATCCAGGGGTATCCGCCCTTCCTCGGCACGCCGCGCCTGTTCAGCGCGATCGGGCAGTTCATGCAGGACCGCTTCGACGTGAACATCGATCCGGCGAGCGAGGCGCTCGTGCTCACCGGCGCCAAGGAAGGCATCTCGTCCATCATCGCCGCGCTCTGCGACCCGGGCGACGTGGTGCTCGTGCCGGCGATCTACTATCCCGTGTACGCACGCGCGAGCTGGCTGATCGGCGCGGAGGTGAAGTTCGTCCCCATGCGCGCCGACCGCGGCTTCGTCGTCGACTTCGAGGCGCTGGAGTGGGGCGACCTGCAGCGCGCGAAGATCATGATCGTGAACTACCCGAACAATCCCACCGGCGCGCGCGTGGATCGCGAGTTCTACGACCGTGCGGTGGCGTTCGCGAGGAAGCACAACCTCCTCCTCGTGAGCGACCTCGCCTACAGCGAGCTCACGTTCGACGGCAAGCGGGCGCCCAGCGCGCTGGAGAGCGACCCGAAGCACGAGGTGACGATCGAGTTCCACTCGTGCTCCAAGACGTTCAGCATGGCCGGCCTGCGCATCGGCTTCGGTGTGGGGAACGCGGCGGCCATCGGCGCGCTCGCGGCGTACCGCAGCAACCTCGGCTACGGCACCGCCACGCCCATCCAGCACGCGGCGGCGTACGCGCTCGAGCATCATCGCGAGCTCGTGCCATCCACCGTCGCGCTGTACAAGGGTCGCCGCGACGCGATGGCCTCGGCGTTCAGGCGCGCGGGCTGGGACGTACCGGTACCCGACGCCACGATGTACTTCTGGCTCCCGGTGCCCGGTGGCGTGGACGACTGGGACTGGGTGAACGCACTGATGGACAACGACGGGATCGTCGTCACGCCGGGCGTCGCGTTCGGCGACGCGGGGCGTGGCTACTTCCGGATCTCGCTCGTGCGCGACGAGCAGACGCTGTCCGACGCGGCGACGAAGATCGCGGCGCGGCGATCGACGATGTAGCCGCGGCTCGCCTGCCGCGGCCGTGCAGCCGCACTGCTGCTACTCGCCGAACGCCACCTCTTCCTCCTCCAGGATCCAGTCGCTCTCCATCTCGCGAAGCGCCACGGGGCCGAGGAGCAGGAGCACGCCGTCGAAGGAGCGCAGCAGCTTGTCGGCCACGCTGCCGAGCAGCAGGCGCGACGCACCGCGGCCGCGACTGCACATCGCCACGGCGTCCACCGAGGCGTCGCGCGCGCGCTCGAGGATGGCACCCGCGACACTCTCGCTGGCGATGACCTCCGTCTCGACCTGCAGTCCCGGCGCATCGTGACGCAGCCGCTCGACGATGTGCTCGAGCGCGTCCTTGGCTTCTCGCATCACGTCGAGCGTGCGCTGTTCGTCGCGACTCGCGGTTGCACCCGGGCTTCCGTACGCGCCGAAGCTGCGCGCCACCGGCGGCACGACGCGCAGGAGCGTCAGGCGAGCGTGCCCCACCCGCGCGAGCCGCAGTGCGTCGGGGAGGATCTTCTCCGCGCGCTCCGATCCGTCGAGCGGCACGAGCACGTGCCGGCCCGGCCAGGCGGTGGGGACCCCCTCCGCCGGCGGCCGCACGAGCAGCACGGGTACCGGCGCGAAGCGCACCAGCCAGTCCGCCGTGCTGCCGATCCACGCGCGGCTCAATCCGGTGCGGCCGGACGTGCTCGCGACGATGAGCTGCACGCCGGCCTGCCCGGCGTGCCGGCTGATCGCCTCGCCCGGCGTCCCCTCGAGCAGCACGGTGTCCACCGGGACTCCGGCCTCGGATGAGACCTGGCGTCCGATCTTGTCCAGGTACTCGCGCTCGCTTTCCCGGACCTCCGCCTCCCAGTGCGGAGGCACCCAGCCGGCATCCGTGCCGATGATCGCGGGGATGTGCACGCGCGCGAGCACCATGGTGCCCTGCGATGCGCGCGCGACCTGCTGCGCCGCCGGAAGGGCCTTCTCGCTCAGCGGGGAGCCATCGAGCGGGACGAGGAGCCGCGCGTAGCCGGTCGTGTCGGTGCTCGTGGGTGATCGCATGATGTCGCTCCTGTGAGACGTCTTCGGCCGATGAGCGGGTGCAACGCGAATGATTCCATCACCGGCCGCGAGAGCGTATCAGGCATCGCCTGACGGCAGGGGTGCCACCGCGACGGTAGCCTGAAAGGCATCCTCCACTGGAGCTCCGGTCATGTGGCGCGCGCTTCAGACGGCCTTCCTGCTCAGCCTCGCCGGCACGTTCTTCTCCGGCACGCTCAGCTATCGCGAGCTCTTCGGGAGCTCGGCGGTGGCGTGCCCGTCGCCGGGCGCACCGGGCACCCTGCTGGGCTATCCCGCCTGCGTGTACGGCTTCGTCGTCTTCGTCGTCCTCACCGTTGTGACGGGGCTCGGGCTCCGCGCCGGCAGCGCCGAGCGTTCGGCGCTCTCACTCGGCACGGGCGCCGCGGCGCGCTGACCCATGCCGGCAACCGTCGCGCGTCCGTCGGCGGCACCTGTCGCCGCGTTCTCCGGCCATCCGGCAGCGGCGGATCGCGTCTTCTTCGCGCGTGGGCTCACCAAGATCTACCGCACGGGCGACGTCGCCGTGGAGGCGCTCCGCTCGCTCGACATGGATCTCTACCGCGGCGAGCTGCTCGTGCTGCTCGGCGCCTCGGGCAGTGGAAAGTCCACGCTGCTCAACATCCTCGGCGGGCTGGACACGGCCACGAGCGGCACCGTGCTGTTCGAGGAGCACGACCTCACGCGCATGTCCGAGCGCGAGCTCACGCGCTATCGTCGCGAGCACGTGGGGTTCGTCTTCCAGTTCTACAACCTCATCCCCAGCCTGACGGCGCGCGAGAACGTCGCCCTCGTCACCGACATCGCGGAGCATCCGATGTCACCCGGGGATGCGCTGGCGCTCGTCGGGCTCGCTGACCGGGCGGACCACTTCCCGGCGCAGCTCTCGGGCGGCGAGCAGCAGCGCGTGGCGATCGCGCGCGCCGTGGCGAAGCAGCCGGACGTGCTGCTCTGCGACGAGCCCACCGGCGCGCTGGACGTGGAGACCGGGCGCCTCGTGCTGCGCACGATCGCCCAGGTGAATCGTGACACCGGCTCGGCCACCGTGCTCATCACGCACAACGTGGCCATCGCGGCAATGGCGGATCGCGTGCTCCGCATGACGAGCGGACGCATCTCCGAGGAATACCGCAATGCGCGGCGCGCGGCGCCGGAGGAGCTGCAGTGGTGAGCATCGTTCGGCGCTCTGCCAGGAGCCGGCGATGCGCGCGCTGACGCTGAAGCTGGCGCGCGACGCCTGGCGCACGCGCGCGCAGGTGGCGTCCATCGGGCTCGTGCTCGCCGGAGGCGTGCTCTGCGTGATGGCCATCCGTGGCGCGGCCAGCTCGCTCACCCGCGCCCGCGACGACTATTACCGCCAGGCGCACTTCGCCGACGTCTTCGCCTCGCTCACGCGCGCCCCTGACGAGGTCGCGCGTCGGCTCGCCGCGGTGCCGGGCGTGGCCGGCGTGGCGGCGCGCGTCGTGAAGGACGTGCGGCTCGACGTGCCGGGCCTCGACCGGCCGGCGACCGGTCGCCTCATCTCGCTCCCCGCGCCCGGCACGGACGACGATCACATCGACCAGGTGTCCGTGCTGCGCGGGCGCGGCATCGCGGCCGGTTCCGACGAGGAGGTGCTCGTCAACGGTCGCTTCATGGAAGCGAACCACCTGTCCCTCGGCGACACGCTCACCGCCGTGATCAACGAACGGCGGGCGCGCCTGCGGATCGTCGGCGTCGGTGCGGCGCCGGACTACCTGTACGAGGAAGCCGGCGGGGGAATGGCGGTGGACGAGCGCTCCTTCGCCATCCTCTGGGCGCCCGCGGCACTGGTGACCTACGCGACCGGCATGCGCGGCGCGTTCAACGACGTCGCGCTCGAGCTGCGCGCGGGTGCGCGGACGGCGGAGGTGATCGGGGCGGTGGACAGCCTGCTCGCGCGCTACGGCGGGCGCGGCGCGATCGCGCGAAAGGACCAGCTCTCCCACCGCGTCGTGCAGAACGAGCTGCAGCAGCTCGGCGTGATGGGGATGGCGTTTCCCGCGTTCTTCGTCGGCGTGGCGGCGTTCCTCGCCGGCATGGTGCTCACCCGACTCGTCGCCACGGAGCGCGAGCAGATCGCCGTGCTCAAGGCGTTCGGCTACTCCAACGGCGCGGTCGCGCGGCACTACCTCGCGTACGCCGCGATCGCCGTCGCGCTGGGGATCGTCGTCGGCATCGCGCTCGGCACCTGGCTCGGGCGCCGCTTCACTTCGTTGTACGCGGACATCCTGCGCATTCCCGGGCTGCACTTCCGCATCGACTGGGGCGCGATGGTGATCGCCATGGCTGTGCTCTCGCTCGCGACGCTGGCCGGCGCGGCGCGCGCGGCGTTCCGCGCCGCGCGGCTCGCCCCCGCGGCGGGGATGCAGCCACCCGCTCCTGCACGCTACGGCGCCCTGCTCCTCGACCGGCTCGGCTTCGGTGACGCCCTTCCCGCCGCGGCGCGCATGGTGCTGCGCGGGCTCGAGCGGCATCCGGCGCGCGCGGTGCTCGGCGCGACGGGCGTGGCCGCTGCGCTGGGATTGATGTCCGGCTCGCTGTCGCTCTACGACGCGTCGCGCCGGATGATCGATATCCAGTTCCGCATCGGTCACCGCGAGGCGCTGGCCGTGCATTTCATCAACGCGGTGCCCGCCACGGCACGGGCGAGCTTCGCGGCGCTGCCGGGCGTCACGCACGTGGAGCTCACGCGCATGGTCCCCGTGCGCCTGCACCACGCCGGCCACGCGCG
>DASTGQ010000400.1:0-4391 GCA_035718985.1 Gemmatimonadaceae bacterium | reverse complement strand
GATCACGGGCACGTCGGCGCTGACGACCCGCGCCGGATGCTCCAGGTAATCGGCCACCCCTTCGATGAGGAGGGGGACGTGGTCCAGCAGGTCCTCGGTGGGGAAGACGCGATTGGGGTGCAGGCGCACCCGCTCGCTGATGCGCTCCAGCCACCGCCCGGTGAGCTCGTTGCGCGCCTGGCGCAGTCGCTCGGCGAGCACGGGGGCGAGCGGGCAGTTTTCTACGGTGTCCATGTCTCCAGGTGATGCCATCAGCTCGCTCGCGGCTACCGCTCGAACGTACGTCCGGGCTCGTCCCCGGGCAAGCAACGTTCGGCACCGCTCGGCGTGGCGCGGCCGCGGCACGACCCTCGCCCTGCGGTGCGCTATCATGATGCGCCCCCACTCCCGCCGTCCATGACCGCGACGCCCGACTTCCGCGCCCTGTTCGAGGCGCTCCCGGAGAACGTCCTCGTCCTCGCTCCCGACGCGCCGCGCTTCACCATCCTCGGCGCGAGCGACGCGTACCTCGCGGTGTCCATGCGCGAGCGGGCGGCACTGATGGGGCACGGGCTGTTCGAGTCGTTCCCCGACAGCAACCCGGCCAACCCGGCGCCCGTCGGCGTCGCCGCCCTCCGCGCCTCGCTCGAGTGCGTGCTGCGCACGCGCGCCACGCACCGCATGGACGTGGTGCGCTACGACATCCGCCGGCCGGACGGCTCGTGGGTGGAGAAGCACTGGGCTCCGCGCAACACCCCGGTGCTCGCCGGCGACGGGAGCGTCCAGTGGATCCTCCACGAGGTGGAGGACGTCACCGAACGGATGAAGCAGGAGGAGGCGGTGTCGGCCGCCGAGCGGCGCGCGGCCGAGCTGCGCGCCGTGCTGGAGAGCATGACCGACGCCGTCTACATCGGCACCGAGGAGGGGATGACCCTCGTCAACGACGCCGCCGTCGCGCAGCTCGGATTCTCCGGTCGCGACGACCTGGAGCGCTCCGTCCGCGAGCTGGTGGAGGAGATCGACACGCGCGACCCGAAGACGGGACGCCGCATCAGCGCGGAGGACCAGCCGTTCTCGCGCGCCCTGCGCGGCGAGCGCGTGGTGCGCAACGTCCTCGTCCGGAACCACGCCACCGGCGACGACCGCATCGTCCGCTGCGCCGCCGCCCCGGTGATCGTGGAGGGGCGCGTCATTGCCGCCGTGGCCGTGAACACCGACGTCACCCGCTTCATCTCGGCGCGGCGCGACCTGGAGGCGGCGCGCGACGCCGCCGAGGCGGAGCACCAGCGCAGCTCCGCCGTGCTCGCCAGCATCGCCGACGCCTTCTACCTGCTGGATCACGACTGGCGCTTCACCTACGTGAACGACGCCGCCGAGCCGCTCCTCAAGACGACGCGCGACAAGCTGCTCGGCCACACGCTCTGGGAGATGTTCCCCGGCGTGATCGGCTCACCGTTCGAGGGGCCGTACCGCGAGGCGATGGCCACGGGGCGCGTGACCTCCGCCGAAGCGTACTTCCCGCCCCTCGATACCTATTTCGACGTCCGCACCTATCCGTGGACGGGCGGGCTGATGGTGCACTTCCGCGACATCGGCCAGCGCAAGCGCGACGAGGCGGAGCGCGAGCACCTGCTGGAGCTGGCCGAGGAGGCGCGGCGCGAGGCCGAAGCGGCGAACCGCGCCAAGAGCGAGTTCCTCGCCGTGATGAGCCACGAGCTGCGCACCCCGCTCAACGCGATCGGCGGCTACGCGGAGCTGATGGAGCTCGGCATCCGCGGGCCCATCACGCCGGAGCAGCGCGCCGACCTGGCGCGCATCCAGCAGAGCCAGCGCCACCTGCTCGGCCTCATCAACGGAGTGCTCAACTACGCGCGCGTGGAGGCGGGCGCCGTGCACTACGCCGTGTCCGACGTGACGCTGGAGGACGTGCTGAGCACGTGCGAGGCGCTCGTGATGCCGCAGGTGCGCACGCAGGGGCTCACGCTCGAGCGCGAGCCGTGCGACCCCTCGCTCCGCGTGCGCGCCGACGCCGAGAAGCTCCAGCAGGTGCTCCTCAACCTGCTGAGCAACGCGGTGAAGTTCACCGAGCCGGGCGGCGAGGTGCGCGTGCGCTGCGAGGCCGCGGACAAGACGGTGCGCATCGAGGTGCGCGACACGGGCATCGGCATCGCGACCGAGCAGCTGTCGCGCGTATTCGAGCCGTTCGTGCAGGTGGACGCCAAGCTCACGCGCACGCGCGAGGGCACCGGCCTCGGTCTCGCCATCAGCCGCGACCTCGCGCGCGGCATGGGCGGCGACATCACCGCCACGAGCGACCCGGGAAAGGGAAGCACCTTCGTGCTCGAGCTGCCACGGGCATGACTGTCAATCTGCCCTCGTCTTCGCCTGGCTGGCCGCTCAGTCGAAGGGGGAACGGATTGTACGGATCATACGGATTGGACGGATCGTCCCGTGACCGGGATGCGTCCTTGCACCCCCAATGCTCTGCTTCTTTGGGAACGGCCCCGGGATGCTTCGCGGTGCATGGATCCATCCCGCGCGCGGAGTGATCCGTGGAATCCGCAAGATCCGTATGATCCGTATCCCCTTCGACTGAGCGGCCGATCAAGGCGCACGGAGGGTAGATCCCGACAGGAGGCACAGCTCCCGGGGGATGACGGCTATGCGCGAGGCAGCTCGAGGGTGAAGGTGCTTCCTTCGCCGCGGGCGCTCTGCACGGTGAGGGTGCCGTGCATGGCGTGGGCGAGGTCGGCGCTGATGGCGAGGCCGAGCCCCACGCCCTCGCGCGGGTTGCTCAGGCGGCGCTCCACCTGCACGAACGGATCGAAGATGGACCGCTGCTGCTCCTCGGCGATCCCGGGTCCGTTGTCGCGCACGGCGAACGCCACGCAGTCGCCGGCGGCGCGGCACGACAGCGTCACCGTGCCGCCGGGCGGGGTGAACTTGATGGCGTTGCCGACGAGGTTGAGCAGGACCTGGCGCACCCGCTCCAGGTCGCCCACCGCCTCGAGCCCGTGCTGGCACTCGTCCACCGAGAAGTCGATGCGCCGCGTCGCCGCCTGCGGGGCGATGAGCGGGAGGATGGTGTCCAGCAGGTCGGCCGAGTCGAACGGGGCGAGGTCCAGCTCGAGCTGCCCCGCCTCCACCTTCGCAAAGGCGAGGACGTCGTTGATCAGGCGGAGCAGGTGCTGCTGGTTGGTGCGCACGCGGGCGAGCGCGGCGAGCTGTGCGTCGCTCACCGGGCCGTGGATGCCGAGCTGCATGAGCTCCACGTAGCCGCCGATGGCGTTGAGCGGCGTGCGCAGCTCGTGGCTCATCGCCGCCAGGAAGTCGCTCTTGGCGCGGTTGGCCAGCTCCGCCTCGCCGCGCGCCACTTCCGCTTCGCGCCGCGCCAGCACGTGATCCGTGACGTCGGTGCCGTGCGTGATCACGCCGGTGCGTGAGCCGTCAGCCTCCACCAGCGGGATGTAGACGAAGTCCACGAATCGCTCTTCGGCGGCGCCCGGCGACCGCGCGAGGGTCACCGCGACCTCGCGACCGATGAACGGCTCCCCCGTCTCGAGCACCCGGTCCAGCAAGGCGATGAACCCCTGCTCCACCACCTCGGGAAGCGCCTCGCGCGCCGGCCGGCCGATGAGGTTGCGATGGCCGACGAGCTCCTCGTACGCCTCGTTGGCCAGCGAGAACACGTGGTCGGGGCCGTGCAGCACGGCAAGGAAGGCGGGCGCGCGGTCGAACACGTATTCCAGGCGCGCGCGTTCCACCTCCAGCTCGGCGAGGAGCCGGTCGCGCTCGCGCTGCACCGCCTGCGCGCGCACCTGGCTCGTCGTCTCGAAGCAGTTCACGAGCACGCCCCCCACGCGGCCGCCCTCCACCACCACGGGGCTGTACGAGAAGGTGAAGAACGCCTCCTGCGTCTCGCCGAAGCGCACCACTTCCAGCCGGAGGTCCTCGAAGTACACCGTCTCGCCGCCGAGCACGTGCTCGAACAGGGGCTTGATGTCGCGCTCGATCTCGGCCCACGTCCACAGCACGGGGCGGCCGAGCGCCGCGGGATGCTTGTCGCCGAGGATGGCGCGATAGGCGTCGTTGTAGATCTGGAGCAGCTCGGGTCCCCAGCAGAGCGCCTGCGCGATCCCCTGGCGCACCACCATTCCCGCGGCGGTCTTCAGGCTGTCCGTCCACTCGTCCACCGGACCCAGTGGCGTCGCCGCCCAATCGTGCTCGCGGCAGAGCTTCCCCATGTCGGTGGACGCGGGAAAGACCTGCTCGGCGGGGGTGGCTTCCAGGCGACGCATGGTTTGGTGCATCGCTGGAGCATGTGCAATGTCGGCGCCTATCGATAGAGCCGGCCCTCGGCAGTCGGTCCGCTGCCTCGCTGGTCCCTCAGACGAAGGGGAAGACGGATCATA
>DASTGQ010000399.1:0-2175 GCA_035718985.1 Gemmatimonadaceae bacterium | reverse complement strand
CGGCATCGGGGTTGTTGTTCGGCGACTGCAGGTGGCCCCTGCCGAACGCGATGCCCGCGTCGCTCCCGCACGTGAACAGAGCGGTCTGGAGCGGCGAGTGGTAGATCGGATAGGAGAGGTTCGCGTAGACCATCCGATTCGCGTCCATCGTGTGGTACGCGCAGTACCCACCGGGCACCATCGAGTTGTTGATCGTGCAGGCCTGGCTGAAGGCGCCGTGTCCGCGGCTCGTGGTCGAGCCGGGGTTGAAGCACGTCTCGACGTGCTTCGGGATGAACAGGATGTAGATGTTCGAGAGGCTCACCGGCAGCTTGTTGGCCTTGACGATGCCTGCGGTCTCGGCGTCCACCTGGGCGTCGTCGATGCACGAGTCGTAGCCGGAGCCGTCCGGGTAGATGCCGGTGAGGTCCTTGTGATCCAGGATGCAGCCGTCCTTGGGCAGCGGGTTCGTGTCGTCGATCGGCGTGCCGAGCTTGATCTGGTAGTTGATGTTCCCGTTCGTGCCGTAGTACTCCGTCAGCGTCGAGAAGACGTTCGTGTTCTTGCCGCTGTCCGCAGCGACGTCACCGAGGTACTGCGTGATGAGGCTCTCGTAGCCGGGCGCCATCGGATGGCTCGCCGGATGCCAGAAGATCGGCGTGATGGTGACGGCACCGGTCGAGTCCGTACCCATCACCTGGCCGTTGTGGAAGAGAAGCGGCGGAGAGCCGCTCGAGATGGGGCTGTCACGCCCGTCGGCAGGAGACTGGCAACCGACTCGTGCCGCGCTGACGACGCCGCCGAAATGGCCCTGCCGCGCGCTGGTGCCCGCGAGACAGGCACTGGCCGAGATGCCCGCGTGAGCCGATCCGCCCGAGGTCGAGATCGCCGTCGCGAGCACACCGACGGCCAGCAAGACCAGGGCCACCCGCAGCCCACGCCCCTTGTGCGCTTCCTTCACTGTCACTCCCCCTTCGCTGTTCGGAGGTTCTCCCCGCGCCGACCACCGGCGCGCGCCCCGAACCTAGCGACCGCAAAGGAGAATTGCAAACATAGTTTGCGTTCCTGCTACGGCGTCCGCTCCTGCGGCAGGACGCGAAACGTGAAGTGAGCCTCGAGCCGCTGGGAATCCGCCTTCTCCGGGACCTTCCGCAGCGGCTCGGCCAGTTCGATCACGGCTTGCACGAACTCCCGGACCTCCGCGGCCGTGGCCCAGAGACGAAAGTTCCCGATCCACTGCGCGTCCTGCCACTCGAGGGGCAGCTCGTAGCGAACGTCCATCCAGCGCCGCATCGCGTTCTCGTCGCGCTCGACGAGGATGCTCTCGATCTGCGAGTGGGCGGCCTGCAACTCCGCACGCTCGGCCGGGGACGCATCCTGAGGAACCGAGTTCGGAATGAGGAGGCTGTCCTGCGAGCGCTGCCACCACCGCTCGCGCGCGTTCCGCTGCTCGGCCTCCTCCACCATCCCCGCGCGGTGCAGCGCACGCAGGTGGTAGCTCGTCGCCCCGCTCGACTCGCCGAGCCGGCGCCCCAGCTGCGATGCCGTCGCAGGGCCATCGGAGCTCAGGAGCTCGAGCAGCTGCAGGCGAAGCGGATGCGCCAGCGCCCGGAGCTGCGCAGCGTCCATCGGACGCACCGAAAGCGTCTCGGCCATGGCCGCAAGCCTACGGCAGCCTGGCGAAAACTCCTAGCGGGTCAGCGACTCTTCGTCCTCGGCGATCGTCTCGCGGATCTTCTCCAGCGAGCGGCGGATCAGCCGGGAGACGTGCATCTGCGAGATGCCGACCTGCTGTGCGATCTGCGACTGCGTCAGGCCTTCGAAGAAGCGGAGCTGGAGGATCTTCCGCTCGCGCTCGTCGAGCACCTTGAAGCCCGGAGCGAGCACGGCGCGGTCCTCCGAGACCTCGTACTGGTGCTCCTCCGTCCCGAGCGACTCGAGCGGGTCGAGGTCGTCGTCGTCGCCTCCGCCGCCGCCCACGGACAGCGAGAGGGACGTGTACGCGCGGCCGGACTCGAGCGCCTCGAGCACCTCTTCCTCCTGCGCTCCGGCAGCCGTCGCGAGCTCGGGAATGGTCGGCGAGCGCCCGAGCTGCACCGTGAGCTGCTCCATGAGCCGTGAGAGCTGCACGTTCAGCTCCTGCAGGCCGCGCGGGACGCGAACCGCCCAGCCCTTGTCGCGGAAGTGGCGCTTGAT
>DASTGQ010000398.1:0-6701 GCA_035718985.1 Gemmatimonadaceae bacterium | reverse complement strand
ATTGCCCCCCTCGGCCTCGCCGACGACGGTCATGCCGGGTGCGGCGCCGATCACCGCCTTCAGCCCGGCACGCACGATGGCGTGGTCGTCCACCAGCACCACACGAATCGACATCAGACCTCGTCCTTCCAGGTTTCCAGTGGGATGGTAGCCACGACGCGCGTTCCCTTCGCCGGCGCGCTGGTCACGGTGAGCGTCCCGTTCACGAGCGCCACTCGCTCGCGCATGCTGAACAGCCCCATGCCCGGCCGGCGCTCCTCGGCGCTCCTCACGTCGAACCCGCGGCCGTCGTCCGTCACTTCCAATGTCGCGGACGTCGCGTCATGGCGCACCCGCAGCTCCACGTGCCGCGCCTCGGCGTGGCGTGCCGCATTGCGCAGCGCCTCCTGCGCCACGCGGTACAGCACCGATCCCACCTCCGGGGGGATGAGTGAGCTGTCGGAATCGGCGATGACGCGCACGTCGAACAACTCCTGGGCGCGCGTCTGCCGCGCCAGCCACTCCAGCGCGGCGGCAAGGCCGAGGTCGTCGAGCACGCGCGGGTGCATGGTGTGCGAGAGCGACCGCACCTCCTCGAGCGCGTCGGCGACCAGCTCGCGCATGGTGGCCAGGCTGTCGTCCATCTCGGGGGACCTGCTCGCCTGCGCCGCGGCGCCGAGCTGGAGCATCACCGCGGTGAGCGTCTGCGCGGTGGAGTCATGGAGCTCGCGCGCCACGCGGGCGCGCTCCTCGTCCTGCGCGCTCAGCACCTGCGCAGCGAGCCGGCGCATCCGCGCGCGGTCCGCCATCAGGCGGTCGAGCAGCGCGTTGAGCGTCATGCCCACGCGCGCCATGTCGCGGTCGGCGAGCTGGCTCGGCGGGACACGCGCGGCGAGATCCCCGGACGACACGTGCTCGGCCGCCATCTGCAGGTCACTCAGGGGCCGAAGTGCCACATAGACGAGCACGAAGTTGACGACGAAGCTGAAGGCGAGGGCGACGACGAGCACCCATACCGCGTTCGAGGGGTTATGGAGGCTCTGCTCCGCCGCGATGCCGATCAGCGCGGCGAGGACGATGAGGGTGTTCGCACCGGCGAGCTTGGCGAGCAACGGAACACGCAGCAGCCGCTGGACGACGCCGAGCGCGCGACCCGAGTTCACCGCGGGCGCAGGCGCAACGGGGATGGCGAGCGGCGTATCAGTCGTCGGCATGAATGAATGGCCGGACGAGCGAATCGTCGCCGTTGATGCGCCAGCGCGCGAGGCCACGACCGAGGAGCGAGCCGACCACGTTGCCGGTGCCGCAGTAGCCGCCGATGGCCCACACGCCGGGCCGCACCTCGCCCACCACCGGCAGTCCGGTGGCGGTGTAGCCGACGGTGGCAGCCCAGCGATGCGTGATCGGCGCGTGCACCCCGAGGTCGTGCCGCAGCCGCCGCTCCAGCGCGCGCTGGATCACGTCGGTGGGCACGGCGTCGGTGGTCCACTCTTCCTGCTCGGCCGTATCGCGCGCGCCACCGAGCGCGATGCTGCCATCGGGGCGCTGCTGCCAGTAGTCGTAGCCCCAGCGCGCGTACACGGGGTGCGTGAGCTGCACCTCGGCCGTGGGCGCCGTGGCGATCATCTGGAGGCGCGCCGAGCGCACGATGCCCTGGAGCTCGGGGAGGATCACGTCGAGGCGCCCGTCCACGGCGACGATGACGAAGTCGCACTCCACCGTGCCGTGCTCGGTACGCACGCGTCCGCGCGAGACGTCCGTGACGCACGAGCGTTCATGCAGCTCGGCGCCCATCTGGATGCACTGCTCGGCCAGCGCGTGGCAGCGGAGCAGCGGATGAAAGGTGCCGTCACCGGGGATGAAGAGTCCGCGACCCTGGTCTCCGTCGTACCGCTCGACGGGAAACCCGTCCGCGCGCATGACCTCGAGCTGCTCCGCGCAATCGGCGAGCTCCTCGTCGGACTCGGCGATGCGCAGAGAGCCGTGGCGGGAGACCCCCATCGGCGTTTCGGTGGCGATGTGATCGAGCTCGTGCATCGTGAGCGTGTACAGCGCTCGTGCGCGCGCGCGGCCGAAGCTCGCGACGGCATCGTGATAGAAGGGGGCGAGGCCGGCGAGGAGGAAGCCCCCGTTACGACCAGCAGCACCCCAGCCCACGCGACTCGCGTCCAGCCCGACGACGCTCGCGCCGAGCCGGCGCAGCTCGCGAACCGCCGACAAACCCGAGCCGCCGAGGCCCACGACGCAGACGTCGGCACGTGCAGTACGCGTGAGGGGGGGCCGTTCCGGGCCCGAATCGACGTCCCACAGCGGCGTGCCTCGCCTGTCGAGCGCCATCCTCTACTCGAAGTCCAGCGCCAGGTCGAGCGAAGGTGCCGAGTGCGTGAGCGCACCGACCGAGATCCAGTCCACTCCCGTTTCCGCGATGGCGCGCACCGTCTCCAGGCTCACGCCGCCTGACGCCTCGGTGATGACGCGTCCATCCACGAGTCCAACGCACGCGGCCATCTGCGCCGGCGTCATGTTGTCGAGCATGATGATGTCGACGCCCGCGTTGAGCGCGGCACGCACCTGGTCGATGTTGTCGCACTCGACTTCCACCTTCGTGCCGGCCGGCGCAATGTCGCGCGCACGGCGCACGGCCACGCCCACATCGCCGTCCACGGCCGCAAGGTGATTGTCCTTGATCAGCACGGCGCTGGACAGGTTCATCCGGTGGTTCACGCCACCGCCCGCACGCACGGCGTACTTCTCCAGCAGTCGCCAGCCGGGCGTCGTCTTGCGCGTGTCGAGGATCCTGGCGCGCGTGCCGTGCACCGCCTCCACGTAGCGCGCGGTGAGCGAGGCGATGCCCGACAGGCGCTGCATGAAGTTCAGTGCCACCCGCTCGGCGGCGAGCAGCGCGCGTGCGTGGCCGGAGAGATAGAGCACCGAGCTGCCCGGCTCGAGGCGTGAGCCGTCCTCGTGATCCACACGGATGGTGATCTTGTCGTCGAGCTGACAGAACGCCTCGACGGCCAGCGGCACGCCGCAGAGCACGCCCGTGGCGCGCGACACGAGCCTCGCGCGTGCGTGGCGATCCGACACCACGGTCGCGATGGTGGTGAGGTCATTGAAGGCGCCGTCCTCGTCGAGCGCGGCCTTCACGCACTGTGTCAGCTCGTCCTGGCTGTACGGAAAGCGCAGCGACCCCACGCTGTTCACCGCGGGTGTGCTCAATGGCGTGATGGTCCGCGGCGCTCGGCGACGCTCAGGCGAGTGGTCCGACGGCTGCTGTTCCATGACCGTGCCTCTGATGCCGGGCTACTCGCCCGGGTCCGCCGTGGTTTCTGGTACGGGACTGAGGGGCTGCTGCCCCCCGATGGCGATCATCCGCTCGATGGAGCGGCGCGCGCGCTGCGCGATGTCGGGCGGCACCGTGATGCGATGCTGCATGTGCAGGAGCGCGTCACGCACGCGCGGCAGGGTGGTCACCTTCATGTAGGTGCAGACCGCGCGGTCGTTCGCCGCGTAGAACGTCTTGGCCGGGTTCTCGCGCCGCAGCCGGTGCAGGATCCCTACCTCGGTGGCGACGATGAACTCGTTCGACTCGCTGAGCGCCGGCCGCCTGATCATCCCCTCGGTGGAGAGGATCTGCACGCCCTCCGGATCCACGTCGCCGGCGGACATCGCCTCGAGCACGCTCGTGGAGCAGCCGCACTCGGGGTGGATGAGGAACTCCGCCCCCGGATGCTGCGCGCGCTTGAGCCGGATGTCCTCCGGGTCGATGCCCGCATGCACGTGGCACTCGCCCATCCAGATGTGGATGTTCTCGCGCCCGGACAGGCGCTTCACGTGCGCGCCGAGGAACATGTCGGGGCAAAAGAGGATGTCCCGATCGGCCGGGATGGCGTTCACCACCTCCAGCGCGTTCCCCGACGTGCAGCAGTAATCGGTCTCCGCCTTCACCTCGGCGGTGGTGTTGACGTAGCTCACCACCACCGCGCCGGGATGCTCCGCCTTCCACGCGCGGAGCTGCTCGGCATTGATCGTGGAGGCGAGGGAGCAGCCGGCGGCGAGGTCGGGGAGAAGCACCGTCTTGTCCGGCGAGAGCACGGCGGCCGTTTCGGCCATGAAGTGCACGCCGCAGAAGACGATGACATCCGCCTCGGTCTTCGCGGCCTCGCGCGACAGGCCGAGCGAGTCACCGACGTAGTCGGCGACGTCCTGGACTTCGGCGCGCTGGTAGTTGTGGGCGAGGATGACCGCATTGCGCTCGCGCGCCAGCGTCCTGATCTCCCCTTGCAGGTCGGCGATCAGCTCCTCGCGGGACCTGATGTGCGTGTCGGGAATCGCCATGCCTCAAGCTAATCGGGCGCCCGGGGTGACGTGAGCGGCGCGCCGAGGCCGAACCAAGATCCCCGGAACGGCGTCACGACGCGCCCGTGACCCATGGAGTCCACCGGCCGCGACGGGAATTCGCCTCATCAGCGCCGGCATCCGTCGTGATGGCGGTTTCCCCTCGGTCATTGGAGCCAGGTCTTTGTCATTGATGCATCTATCCTCGCTGGAGCATCCCTCCTGCGCGCGCAGCGGAGGCCGGAGAGAGGTGCAGCAGCCGCCGCGCAACCACTCGCAGGCCCCGGCGCCGCGAGATAGACTCCAAGTGCAGGTCCCACTCCCACAGGGGTTCCCGATGGCTGGTATCGTGCTGCTCGTCGTCGTCCTGTTGTTTCTCTCCGTCATCGTGAAGTCGGTGAAGATCATCGGCCAGGCGGAGGTGATGGTGGTGGAGCGGCTCGGCCGCTTTCACCGGATCGCGCGGTCGGGGCTCAACCTGTTCATCCCCTTCGTCGAGCGACCGCGGCTCCTCGATGTCCGCTACTTCGAGAGCGACGTCGGCGGCACCAAGCGCGTCACCTCCGGCTCCACGGCGCGCATCGACCTGCGCGAGCAGGTGCTCAACTTCCCGAGCCAGCCGGTGATCACCAAGGACAACGTCACGATCGACATCGACGCGGTGCTGTACTACCGCGTGGCCGATCCGCAGAAGGCGACGTACGCCGTGCAGAACCTGCCGTACGCGCTGGAGACGCTCACCCGCACCACGCTCCGCAACATCGTCGGCGAGATGGAGCTCGACCAGACGCTCGGCAGCCGCGACATGATCAACAAGCGGATGCGCGAGGTGATCGAGGACGCGTCGGTGGGCTGGGGGGTGGACGTGACCCGCGTGGAGCTGCAGGCCATCGAGCCGCCGCGCGACATCCAGCAGTCCATGGAGCTCGTGATGCGCGCCGAGCGCGAGCGTCGCGCGGCGGTGACCAACGCCGAAGCCGGCAAGCGCGCCGCCATCCTGGAATCCGAAGGCCAGCGCGAGGCGCAGGTGCGCAAGGCGGAAGGCGAGAAGGAAGCGGCCATCCTGCGCGCCGAGGGTCAGGCCGCGGCGCGGCTGGCGATGGCGCAGGCGGAAGCGGAGGCCATCCAGAGGATCACTGCATCCCTGCCCGAGGGACAGGCGGCGATGTACCTCCTTGGCCTCAAGTACCTTGAGGCGCTGCCGAGCATCACCAAGGGGCCGGGCACGACGATCTTCCTGCCGGCGGAGGCCACCGGCGTGATGGGCGCGCTGGGCGGGATGAAGGAGCTGCTCAAGTCCACCGCTGGTGTCGGCGGGGCCACCGGCGGCACCAACCAGCCCACGTACACGCCGCCCGCACCGCGTCCCGCGTTCAAGTCGCTCGCGTCGCTCGGATCGCCCGGCTCAGACGACATCGACAGCTCGTCCGGAACGCCGGAGCGTTGAGTTGGCGAGCGGGATCACGAAGCAGCGCGCGGAACGGATCGCCCGTGGACACGCGTGCATCAAGTGCAACGAGTACAGCTACAAGAAGCTCACCGTGAAGCCGGCGAGTGCGGAGCATCGCGCCGAGCTGGGCGTGGCGTGGCAGGTGGTGGCGGTCTGCGGCATCTGCGGCACTCACCAGGAGCTCGGCATCGACGACGAAGGGGACATCGTGTATGCGGGCTAGCGGTGCGCGTGAGACGTCAGACGCGAGACGTGAACTACTGGCGCGCGTGCGCTAGAGAAACATCGCCACGGCGGCGAGGAACATGGCCGCGGTCGTCACGGCGACGGTGGCGCGACCGAGCCCCGAGCTCGGCTGGTTGTGCATGATCACGCGGTCGGAAGCCACGAGCAGGATGCCGAGCAGCAGGAACGGGGCGAGCAGCCCATTCAGCACCGCGCTCCAATAGAGCGCCTTGACGGCGTTGATGCTGCTGAAGTCCATCACCACCCCGACCAGGAATGACACCACGACCACGGCGTAGAACGCCCGTGCCTCGAGGTAGTGCTCGTCGATCCCCTGGTGCCAATCGAAGGTCTCGGCCAGCGCGTAGGCCGCCGAGCCGGCGAGCGTCGGGATGGCCAGCGCGCCAGTGCCGAGGATCCCGATCGTGTACAGCAGCGCGGAGAACCGTCCCGCGAGCGGCTCGAGTGCCGCGGCCACGTCCTTCGACGTCTCGACGTCCGTGATGCCGTGGCGGTTGAGCGCGAGCCACGTCGTCAGGATGATGAAGAACATCACGGCATTGGAGAAGAACGTCCCGATGCCGACGTCGAGCTTTCGCGCCCGCAGCTCGTGCGGCGTGGCGCCACGGCGGTCATCGAGCCGTCGCCGGCCCTTCGCCTTTTCCTCCTCCACTTCCTGCGAGGCCTGCCAGAAGAACAGGTAGGGGCT
>DASTGQ010000397.1:0-4447 GCA_035718985.1 Gemmatimonadaceae bacterium | reverse complement strand
TGGTTCTCCACGACGATGATCTCCATGCCGTTCGCGAGCGTGTCGCGACGAATGCGGCGCTCCAGCTCGGCGCGTTGTGCCGAGGCCGTGACGGGCGCGAGCGTGAGGAACGTCAGCGCAGCCACGATGGTGAGGCGAGTGATGCTGCGCGGTGGCGATTGTTCGGCTCTCATGATTTCTTTCCGTGGCCCATGTCCAGACTTCCTTCTTCGTCATCGGCTTCGCCGATCGATCGCGCGGCGCTCGAACAGGTCGCTGCTGCCCTCGCCGGGCCGCGCCTGCGGCGCGACGTCCCGCTCGCTCCGTACACCACCTTCAAGATCGGCGGCCCGGCGGACCTGCTCTTCGAGGCGGAATCGGCTGACGCGCTCGCCGATGCCATCCTAACCGCGCGGCGGTCGCAGGTTCCGTACTTCGTGCTCGGACTCGGTGCGAACGTGCTGATCGGGGACCGGGGGGTCCGTGGGATCGTCATCCGGAACGTCGCCACCCATCGCGTCTTTCATGACGATGGACGTCTTTGGGTGGAGAGTGGGGCTGTGATGTCTCGCCTCATCCCCGAGGCCGTGCGACGGGGCTGGTCAGGGTTGGAGCATTACGTGGGCATTCCGAGCACCGTCGGCGGGGCCATCTGGCAGAACCTGCACTTCCTGTCTCCCGCGCCGGAACGGGAGCGCACGATGTTCATCGCCGAGATCTTCCGGTCGGCCGATCTCCTCACCGAGGAAAACGAGCGGAAGACGGTGGACGCCGATTACATGAAGTTCGGGTACGACGACACGATCCTGCATCACCGGAAGGACGTCGTGCTCGCCGCGACGTTTCAGCTCGAGAAGGGGGATCCGTTCGTCATGCACCGCATCATGCAGGAGAACCTCAGTTGGCGCGGCGGCCGTCATCCATGGCTCGAGTGGCATCCAAGTGCGGGGTCCATCTTCAAGAAGATCGAGGGTGTCGGTGCCGGCCGGCTGGTGGACCAATGCGGGCTCAAGGGGTTCCGCGTTGGTGATGCGCAGATCTCGCACATCCACGCCAACATCATGGTGAACCTCGGACAGGCCACCAGCGCGGACGTGATCGGTCTCATCAAGCACGCGCAGCAGTGCGTAAAGGACCGCTTCGGCTACGAGCTCGAGCCGGAGATCAATTTCGTCGGCGAATTCTGACGTTGCTCTCGAGCCGGTCAGCTGATCGGCTTGCGATCGTCGGGCGGGACGAAGTTGGACAGGAAGAGCCGCTCCTGGGGCGTGAGGCTCGCGACCCCCGACTTGCTGATCTTGTCGAGGATACGGTCCACCTCTTCGCGGTTGATGGCGTGGATGCGCGAGCGATCCACCTTGCGCCAGTCGCCGACCATGGCGTCCCGCGCCGGAGGCGCGGCCGTCGCCTGCTTCCGGAATTTTCTGGCGCCCTGGTGACGCTGCATGTAGAGCAGGCAGAGGAATCCGCCCACGAACCCGCCGAGGTGGGCAAAGTGTGCCGTCTGTGATGCACCACCACTGAAGCCGCCCCAGAGCGACAACAGCGTATAGCCGATGACCAGCCACCTCGCCTCGATCGGCAGCACGCCCCAGATGTAGATCCGGTCCCGCGGCCAGAAGCGCGCGTAGGCCAGCATGACGCCGAAGATTGCCCCCGACGCACCCACGATCGGCGCAGCCGGCGCGAAGACGAACGACAGAAGGCCGCCCGTGATGCCGCTGATCATGTACAGCGCGAAGAAACGCTCCGAGCCAACCCGTTGTTCCACACGCGGCCCGAAGAAGTACAGGGCGATCATGTTGAACAGGATGTGCATCAGGTTGGCGTGCAGGAACATGTAGGTGACGATGGTCCACGGCCGCGCCAGCATGAGCGCGGGGATGAAGGCGAGCTGCACCTCCAGACCCGGCATGGTCTGCTGCAGGAAGAACACGAGCACGTTCGCGATCAACAGCCGCTGCACCCATGGGGTCACGCGCGTACCTCCATCAGGAAACCGTCGCGCGCTCGAGCGCTTCCAGCGCGGCGGTTTCCCGCTCCCACGCCGCCAGTGCCTCGTCGAGCCGCGTCCGTAAGCTATCCAGCCGTGCACCAAGCCGGTGTGCCTCTTCTACACCACCAGCCTTCGTGTAGAGCCCCGGGTCCTCCAGCGTGTTCATCAGCGCCTCCACCTCGCCTTCCAGCGCCTCCACCTCCGCTTCCGCACGTTCGGCGCGCGCGCGTGCGTCTCGCAGCTGGCGGCGCGGGTCGGGCGTGGCGGACGATTCGCGCCGAGCCGTGCGCTTCTTCTCCTCCATGCGGCGGAGGGCCTGTTCTTCCGTAGCGCGCACGGCAGCGGCATGCTCGCGTTCGGCGCTCGCCACTTCCCACTCCGCAAAGGTGTCGTCGAATACCGTGATATGCCGGTCATGCAGCACCCAGACACGATTCGCGAGCGCGCGCAGCATCGCGCGGTCGTGGCTGACGAGGATTACCGTCCCCTCGTAGCCCTCGATGGCGTCTTCCAGCACCTCGATCGTCTCCACGTCCAGGTGGTTGGTCGGCTCGTCGAGGACGAGCAGGTTGGCGCGCGTCAGCATCAACATCGACAGCGCGACCCGAGCCCGCTCGCCTCCCGAGAGTGTGCCGGCGCGTCGCTGCACCTCGTCGCCGGAAAAGCCGAACCGGCCGAGGTGACCCTGGACCAACCGGCGTTCCCATTGCGGGCGCAGGTCATGGATTGCGTCGTACAGCGTGCTGTCGAGCGGGACCTGCGCGAGCTGCTGGTCGTAGTACGCCACGCGGATGGAGTTGCCCACGCGCAGCTCGCCGCCATCAGGCGGCCGCTCGCCAACGAGCGTCCTGAGCAGGGTGGACTTGCCAGCGCCATTGGGGCCGATGATTCCGAGTCGGTCTCCGCGCATGATGCGGCCGTCGAAGCGGTCGATCAGCACGCGATCTCCGACACTGATGCGCAGTCGCTCCGCCACGGCCACCTGATCCCCGCCACGCTCCGCCACCTCGAGGCGAAGCGCCATCGTTCCCTCTTCACCGATGGGTGCCCCGAGGCGCGGCAGGCGCTCGAGCAGCTTGCGGCGTCCCTTAGCCTGCTTGCTGTTCTGGCCGGCGATGTTGCGCGCGATGTAATCCGCCTGCGCGGCGATAACCTTCTGCTGCTTGTCGAACGCACGCTGCTGCGCCAGTCGACGTTCCTGGCGCTGCTGCACGAACGACTCGTAGCTCCCGGTGTATGCTGTGGCCGAGTCGCCCTCGAAGTACAGCACGTGATCGACTACTGCCGCGAGGAAGGCGCGATCATGGCTAATCAGGATCACGGTCCGCTCGGTTTCCTGGAGATATTGCTCAAGCCATCGCGTCGTCTCGAGATCCAGGTGGTTGGTCGGCTCGTCCAAGAGCAACACGTTGGATGGAGCCACCAACTGGCGCGCCAAGCCGACTCGGCCGCGCTCCCCGCCGCTGAGCTGGTCGAGCGGGCACGTCCGGGCCATGGAGGCGTCGAAGCCGAGTCCCTGAAGCACGGCGTCAACACGCGGGGCGATGGTGTAGCCACCCTCTCGCTCGAACCGCTCGAGATCCCGCCCATAACGATCCAAGGCGGCCTGATCATGAGTGGTGGCCAGTGCGTTCGCCTGCTCCGCAAGCGATTGCTCCAACGCCAGCAGATCGGCGAACGGTCCGGCGGCCGCCTCCCAGACCGTTGTTGCCTCGCCATATTCGCGATGCTGGCCGAGGAGCGATATGGTGATCCCAGACTGGCGCGTTACTGTACCCGTAGTAGGCTCGATGTCTCCCGTAATCAGCCTGAACAGTGTGGTCTTGCCGGTACCGTTCCGGCCGACGATCCCCCATCGCTCTCCGGCGCTCACCGTGAAGGTGATGTCCCGGAACAGGGTAGTGGCGCCGAAACTGACCCCGGCGGCACCAACCGATATTTGCGTCATTTTCTGCGTCTCCCCACCGGCAGACGCCTCATGGGGCGAGCCAGCTCTTCCATGTGTCTTCCGCCGCTCCCACCGTCAGCGCATTCCCATGCCGCACCAGCGGCATTCGGAGCAGCAGCGGCTCATCCACCAGGACGGCGAGCCATCGCTCATCGCCATAGCGCGCCGCGCGAAGCCCGAGCTCGCCGTAGCGTCTTGAGCTTTCGTCCACCAGCGCCTGCGTGCCGAACTTCTGCGCGAAGCGTATCAGCTCGCCACGCGAGGCGGCACGCTCGGCAAGATCAACGAAATGGGTTCGCACGCGACGCTCCGCAAAGAAGCGAAGCGCCTTGCGGGTCTCTGCGCTCTTCTTCGTCCCGAAGACCTGAACTTCCATGCGTGCCTGCCTGGTATAATGGAGAAGCGCGGACAGGCCGCGCTTCTCTCAATTTCGGGTCGGCGTGAGTCGCTCCAGCGAGTATACCTACACCCCGGCGTGGTGGGTACCGGGTGCACACCTCCAGACCCTCTGGGGAAAGCTCGTG
>DASTGQ010000396.1:0-2096 GCA_035718985.1 Gemmatimonadaceae bacterium | reverse complement strand
CGTCCAGGTGAAGCTCCTGCGGGTGCTGGAGGAGCGCGAGCTCACCCGCGTGGGCGGCACGCACAGCATCCACGTGGACGTGCGGGTGATCGCGGCCACCAACCGTCCGCTGCGCGAGCACGTGGAGGAGGGCACGTTCCGGAGTGACCTGTTCTACCGCCTCAACGTGCTGCGGATCTACCTGCCGCCCCTCCGCGAGCGGCCGAGCGACATCCCGCTGCTCGTACGCCGCTTCATCCGCGACCTGTCGGCGCAGCACGACCGTCCGTTTCCCGGGCTGAGCGCCGACGCGATGGCCATGCTGGTGGAATATTCGTGGCCGGGCAACGTGCGCGAGCTGCGGAACCTGGTGGAGAGCATGGTGGTGCTCTCGCACGGCCGCGAGATCGACGTGCCCGACCTGCCTCGGCAGATCCGCGAGGGCGGGCGGCAGCGGTTCCTCCCCGTGCACGTCGCCCCGTTGCTGCAGGGGGCGGAGCGGGCGGCGGGGGAGGGGCGGGAGCTGGAGTTCATCCTGCGCAGCCTGCTGGAGCTCAAGCTCCAGGTGGAGGAGCTGCGGCGCCAGGTGGACGACGGGCGCGCGGCGGCGGTGGTGCCGGGGCCAGGGGGGAACGGGCGATTCGGGGGGTCTTCGGGAGCGTTCATCGGCGAGGTGCCCGCGCCCGAGCCGGGACGGCTGCCGGGGGCGCCGGCGCTGGTGGACCGGATCGCGCCGCGTGACGAAAGCCCCCCGCCGAACGTCGTGACAGTGGTTCCCGGCACCAGGATGGCCGACGTGGAGCGGATGGTGATCGAGGCCGCGCTGAAGGAGACGCGAGGCAATCGTCGTCGTGCCGCCGATCTTCTGGGCATCGGGGAGCGGACGCTATACCGGAAGATCCGGGAGTACCGCCTGCCGGAGCATGAAATCTCGCTTGACTAGCTGGCCGGCAAGTGGAATATTGGCAACCACCTACCGCTAGCGGTCCCGACGAAGGGCCGCTGCCGCGCCTCACTTTTTTGGCGACCCCCCTGCGTGGTAGGAGTGCCAACTCACATGAAACGAGCGGAATGACGGTGTCGGCGAAGCCCGAAAACGCCCCGCCAGCCCTGTCGTCGCGCACGCCGGCCAGCGGTTCCCCCATTGCGGGAACCGTGCTGCCGATCGAGCGCGCCGAGGAGCTGCTGCTCACGCTGCCCGGCGTGCTGAACGTGCGCATCGTGGCCGGCCCGAGTGGCGAGGTGAGCGAGGTGCACGTGCTGACGACGACGGAAGTGTCGCCGAAGCAGACGGTGCGCATCGTGGAGAGCGCGCTCCTGGCGAACCTCGGCATGCGGGTGAGCCACAAGAAGATCAGCGTGGCGACGAGCGAAGGGCCGGCGGCCGAGGCGATCCGCGCGGCGCGCTACACGCCGGGCGCGGGGATGCGCGCCGTGCCGCAGCACGAGCAGCCGCAGGCGGCACCGAGCGCAGCGCCGGCCGCGGAGCCGCTGCCGGCGCGGTCGAAGCGACGGATCGTGTTCGAGGACGTGGAAGTCCGGCGGTCACGCATGAGCGGCATGAGCTGCCGCGTGACGCTGCGCTGTGGCGACGACGTGTTCGTCGGCGAGGCGCAGGGGCTGGAGACGGATCGTCTTCGGATAGAGACGGCGGCGCGCGCGGCGATGGTCGCGGTGGCGCAGGCCGACCAGGATGGCCGTACGCTGGCGTTCGAGGGTGCGCGGGTGGTGGACGCGTTCGATCGTCAGTTCGTATTCGTCGGCTTGACGTCGCGATTCGGGCGCGAGTCGGCGCTGTTGACGGGTAGCGCGGAAGTGCGAGAAGGCATCGAGACGGCGAGCGTGCTGGCCGTGCTGGATGCGACGAATCGGTGGGTGGAGTTTTAAATAACGAACAGCTGGAGACGACCGGCCCTTCTGTCAGAGCGAAAACAGCGGAGCGGAACTGAGAAAAACTAGCGGAGCCTTACAATCTGGACTGGCGTGGCGTGGGCCACGACTTTCTTCGATGGGGGTGACGCAAAATGTCGTTCGATTTTTTCAACATTTTTTTCAGTTTCGTCGGAACGATGGTGTGGTAGGGTAGTGCAGAGGGAACAGGGGGGCGGCCGGTCCAA
>DASTGQ010000395.1:0-3694 GCA_035718985.1 Gemmatimonadaceae bacterium | reverse complement strand
TGTACATGCGCGAGAGGCCGACGAGCGTCGCACCGCCGTACATCGCCGGTCCGATGATCCACCGCGTGCTCGGCCACCAGCGCGACGTCTCGCTCGTCACCGCCGCCGCCGCCGCGAACGCGGACACCGTGTGGCCCGATGGAAACGACCGATAGGCGTCGCCGCCCCTGAGGCCGCGCATGAACTCGTAGCTGTTCGGGTTGCCGGGCTCCACGCTCGGCCGCTGCCGGCCGACCACCATCTTCACCACGCCGGCCACGCCTTCGCCCACCAGCAGCGCCTCCGTGCCGTGCAGCCCGAGCGAGGCGAGCTTCTCGTTCTTCGCCAGTCGCCCCACCGCGTACATCGTGGTACCGATGACGTACGAGCCGGGCGTGGCCGTGGTGCGCACGAACGTGGCGAGCACCTGGAGCTTCCGGTTCGCCTGCGTGGACGAATCCTGGAGCCGGTCGCGGTAGTGCTCGTCCAGCGGATGGACCAGCCGCGCCGTCAGCGCAAACGCGCCGGCGAGCATTGCGTCGCGATAGGTGAACAGCGGCACGTGCGACGACGTGCTGTCGGCGTTCTGTCCGGCCGCCGTGGCCGGCACCAGCGTCGCGAGCGGGACCGCGAGCCCGAGCGCGACGACGGCTGCGCGTGCGAACCGCCCCACCCCCATCACCGGCGGTGCTTCCTGTTCTTCATGGTGATCTCGCGAGAGTGCTCCAGGTCGTCGAGGAACATCGCCTCCGCCTGTGCACCGAGCTCGGCATCCTCGATCACGGCATCCAGCTCGAAGTTGATCGCCACGCCGAGCGGATTGAAGTCCGTGGAGCCCACGCGCACCCAGCGTCCGTCCACGACGCTGGTCTTGGCGTGCATCATCGCCCCCTTCCACTCCCAGATCCGCACGCCGTTGGTGAGGAGGCGACGATAGTAGCGGCGCGTGATGAAGGTGACCCATTTGTGGTCGTTGCGACTCGGCACGAGGATGCGCACGTCCACCCCGTCGCGTGCCGCGCCCATCAGCGCTTCCACCTCCGACCAGCTCGGCGCGAAGTACGCCGTGGCGATCCAGATCGAACGCTCGGCGGAGATGGCCTGCATCTGGAGCGCGCGCGCGATGCGCAGGCGCAGCGGCTCCCCTTCCACGATGCCGACGAGCGCCGGCGGCGCGTTGGACGGGTCGAGGTGCGCGCCGCGCGCCGCGCGCCGCGTGAGCCGGTGCGAGCCGCGTCGCTCCCGCTTGCTCGCGCGTTCCCACATCGTGTCGAACGCCTGCTGCATGTCGTTCGCCGCCGATCCCTCGATGCGCACGGCGGTGTCGCGCCAATGTCCGCGATGGCGCTTCGTCTTGCCGATCCACTCGTTGCCGATGCCGACCCCGCCGGTGATCCCGACCGCCGAGTCCACGACGAGCAGCTTGCGGTGGTCGCGCGGCACGAGGCCGAGCCAGGGCCGGAAGCCGGGCGCGTTGAACACGCGGTGCTGCACGCCGGCCTTCTTCAGCGCGTTCATGAAGCTGCTCGTCATGCCGCGCATGCCGATCCAGTCGGTGAGGAGTCGCACCGCGACGCCGCGGCCCGTCGCGCGGATGAGCGCTTCGGCGATGCGCTTCCCCGTCTCGTCGGGACGGAAGATGTACGCCTCGAGCACCACCGTCTCCTGCGCGTGGTCGATCAGGTCGGCCATCGCGTCGAAGGTGGCCGGCCCGTCGTGGAGGAGCTCCACCCGGTTGCCACTGGAGACGTCAGCGGCGGCGATGCGCCACAGGCCGCGCGCGAAGGCGGGCATGCCCGGGTCGCGGCGGCGCTCCACGAGGGGGACGACGCTGGCAACGGGCGCGGCGGCGGCGGAGGCCGGAGCGGCTCGCTCGGTCTCGACGGGGTCGGCGGTGTTGGTCTTCACTGGACGACGCACACGTACACGTTACGTGCCGTCGCGCTGCCCCGCCTGCTTCGCCTGCTCCGCACCGTTGCTGCTCGCACTATCGAAGTACTGCTCCAGCTGCCCGAAGTCGAAGGGCTTCTGCAGCACGGGGCGGCCGAGCGTACGCCAGACCTTGTCGCCCTGGTGGGCGTCGGCGAGCTCGCCGGTGACGAAGGTCACGCGCTCGGAAAGCTCGGGCCGCGCCTCCTCGATCCAGCCCAGCAGCTCGAACCCGCTCTCCGTGCCCAGCCACACGTCGATGAAGAGCGCATCCGGCTCGTGCTCGTCGAGCACCGCCTGCGCGCTGGCGATGGAGGTCGCCAGGTGGACGGTATGACCGCGCCGGCCGAACCAGCGAGCCACGGCCCGTCCGATCGCCTCCTCGTCATCGACGTAGAGCAGCGTCGCCATGAAGTGCCAAGCGGGTGAGCGCGGACTGAGACGTGACCAACGGTCGGGCGATGGTACGCATTTGTCCGGCCGCTCGCAACGTCGTGAATGCGCGCGACAGCCCTTGCCCGGGTCGGGCCACGCGTCATAATACCGTGATGCTCAACATCGACCTCTCCGGCCGCCGCGCCCTAGTTGCCGGCGTGGCCGACGACGGCGGATTCGGCTTCGCCATCGCCAAGGCCTTCGCCGAGGCCGGGGCATCCGTGTGCGTCGGCACGTGGCCCCCCGCCCTCAACATCTTCCTCAACCTGCTCGAGCGCGGGAAGATGGACGAATCACGCCGGCTCTCCGACGGCTCCCTCCTCAACTTCGAGAAGATCTATCCCCTCGACGCGGTGTTCGACAGCTACGAGGAGATTCCCGCCGAGCTGCGCGAGAGCAAGCGCTACAAGGACGTCGGCGACTGCTCCATTAACGGCCTCGCCACGAGGCTCGTCGAGGATTTCGGCGAAAAGCCGCTCGATATCGTCGTGCACTCGCTGGCCAACGGCCCCGAGGTGAAGAAGCCGCTCCTCGACACGAGCCGCGCCGGCTACCTCGCCGCGATCAGTGCGAGCGCCTACTCGCTCGTGTCCATGGTCGCGCGCCTCGGCCCGCTCATGCGCCAGGGCGGCGCCTTCTCGTCGCTCACCTACATGGCGAGCGAGCGCGTGATTCCCGGCTACGGCGGCGGCATGTCGAGCGCCAAGGCGGCGCTGGAAAGCGACACGCGCCTGCTCGCCTTCGAGGCGGGGCGCCGCTGGGGCGTGCGCGTGAACACGGTCTCGGGCGGCCCCTTCGCCTCGCGCGCCGCAAGCGCCATCGGCATCATCGGCCGGATGGTGGAGTACGTCGGCAAGAACGCCCCGCTCACCGAGCACCTGATGGCCGAGGAAGTCGGCTCCGCGACCGCGTTCCTCTGCTCCCCCCTCGCCAGCGGCATCACCGGGACCACCGTGTACGTGGACAAGGGATTCCATACGATGGGGATGGCGGTGGGAGAGGCGGGTGAAGCGTGAGACGTGATGCGTGAGACGTGAGACGTGAAGCGTGAAGCGTGAGACGTGAGGCGTGAAGCGTGAGACGTAACGGCCGGGAAAAGGAACGGGCAGACGAAGCAGAAACGGCAGGGCTCCCGTAGGAGCTCCTGCCGTTTCTCTTTCTTGGTCCTCGGTCTACCGGTCTACGGGTCTACGGGTCTACGGGTCTACGGGTCCATCGGTCCGTCGGTCCTCCGGTCCTCCGGTCCTCCGGTCCTCCGGTCCTCCTCTCAGAAATCAGTTTCCTCTTCCGAGACCGCCTCCGCGCCCGGATCTGCTTCCACCTTGGGCGCCACCGTCGGCTGGCCGGCGCC
>DASTGQ010000394.1:0-5491 GCA_035718985.1 Gemmatimonadaceae bacterium | reverse complement strand
ACCCACAACCCACCTACCCACCTACCCAAGACCCACCTACCCACCTACCCGGCGTTGCCCTGCGACTTCCGCGTGCGTCCTCTTCCCGTGAGCTCCGCGCCTTCCGCCCACCTTCCCGTCGAGCCGCTGGGCAATCGCCCGGCGCTCGACGGCGTGCGCGCGCTCGCCATCGCACCCGTCCTGCTCTACCACTCGGCCTTCCCGCAGGTATTCCAGAGTGGCAGGGCAGGCGTGGATCTGTTCTTCGTCCTCAGCGGGTTCCTCATCACCAACCTGCTGATCGAGGAGTGGAACAGGCTGGGCACCGTGGAGATCGGGCGCTTCTACGCGCGCCGCGCGCTTCGTCTCGCCCCGGCCATGCTGTGCGTGCTCGCCTTCGTCTGGGGGGCTGCGCTCGCGCAGGGAGGACTCGGGACCACGCCGGCGGCGATGGCCCGCTTCACCTTGCTGGTGCTCACGTACACCAACAACTGGGCGTCCGCGCTGCACTCCACCTCGGTGCCCGCGCCGCTGGGACACTTCTGGTCGCTCGCGGTAGAGGAGCAGTTCTACCTCGTGTGGCCATGGCTGCTCGTCGTCGCGTTCAGGAGCAGGATCTCCCTTCGTGCCCTGTTGATCATCCTGCTCATGTCGACGGCGGCGTTCTCGATGTGGCGCACCGTGCTCTGGGAGGTCAACCACGATCCGTTCCGCGGCGTCTTCGGCACCGACACGCGCGCGACCGGACTCCTGATCGGCTCGTCGATCGCGGTGGCTCGCCACCTGGGGATGCGCACGTCGCGGGGCTTCGCGGCCATCCTCGTGGGCGCCGGCATGGTGCTCTACGTGCTCATCATCCCCAAGCCATACGACCTCGAGGGATGGTTCATGCTCGGCGGGTTGCAGCCGGTGGAGCTGGCGGCCTGCATGATGATCATCGGCCTCACCGCGTCGTCGAGCGTGCCGTTTGCCAGCGTGCTGGAGTCGCCGGTATTTCTCTGGCTGGGCCGGCGCTCGTACGCCCTCTACCTCTGGAACTGGCCGCTGTCACTGCTGGCCAGGGCCACGCTGCCGCAGGCACCGCTGCTGTCATCCGTGCTGGGCATACTCTGCACGTTCGCGGCGGCGGAGCTGTCGTTCCGGTACCTGGAGCGTCCGGTGCTGCGGCTGCGTGCGACGGTAGCTGCGAGGCACAGCCAGCCAGCGTTGCTCGCCACGGCCTGACGCCCTAGCGGCCGTACACCTCGAACACCCCCGCGGCGCCCATGCCGCCGCCGATGCACATCGTGACGAGCCCCATGCCCCCGCCGCGCCGGCCGAGCTCGTGGACGAGCTGGGTGGTGAGCTTGGCGCCGGTGGCGCCGAGCGGATGCCCGAGCGCGATCGCGCCGCCGTTCACGTTCACCTTGTCCTCCGGCATCCCGAGCTCGCGCACCACGGCGAGCACCTGCGATGCGAACGCCTCGTTGAACTCGATGAGGTCGATGTCCTTCATCGACATCCCGACGCGCGCGAGCGCCTTGGGCACGGCCTTGATCGGGCCGATCCCCATCACGTCCGGATCCACGCCGGCGACGGCGAAGGTCACGAAGCGAGCGAGCGGCTTGATGCCGAGCGCGTCAGCGTTCGCACGACGCATCAGCACCACCGCGGCCGATCCATCCGAGTACGGGCTCGCGTTCCCCGCCGTCACCGTTCCATTCACCTTGAACGCCGGCCGCAGCTTGGCGAGCCCCTCCGCCGTGGTCTCGGGGCGCGGCGTCTCGTCGCGCGCGAAGTCCGTCGTCGTCGCGCACTTCTCGGCGCCATTCCACGTCACGCGTTCCACGGGGATCGGCACGATCTGATCGGCGAAGGCACCGCTCTCCAGCGCCTTCGCCGCCTTCTGCTGGCTGGCGAGCGACCACGCATCCTGGTCGGCGCGACTCACCTTCCACCGTTCGGCGACACGCTCCGCCGTGAACCCCATGCCGATGTACGGGTCGAGCGACTGCATGTCGAGTCGCGCGTGATAACCCGACATCGGCACCTGGCTCATCATCTCGATGCCGCCGGCCAGCACGACGTCGGCCATGCCGGTCATGATCTCCATGGCGCCGGTGGCGATGGTCTGCAGGCCGGAGGAACAGAACCGGTTGATGGTCTGTGCCGGCACGTCCACGGGAATGCCGGCGCGCAGCGCCGCGAGACGCGAGACGTTGAGCCCCTGCGTCGACTCAGGCATCGCGCAGCCCCAGGTGACGTCGCCGATGGTGGCGGCTTCGATGCCGGCACGCGCGATCGCTTCCTTCATCACGCGCGCCGAGAGCTCGATGGGATGCGTGGTGGCGAGCGATCCGTCGCGCTTGCCGCGCGCTACCGCCGACCGCACCGCGGATACGACTACCACGTCGTTGCTGTTGTCAGCCATCATTCGCTCCGTACGGTAGGTCCCGACACTCGCCGTGCGAGTGCGGGATGACGCTTAATTCCTCAGCGGCTTGCCGGTCTTGAGCATGTAGACGATGCGCTCCTGCGTCTCCTTCGTGCCCAGCAGCCGGAGGAACGCTTCGCGCTCGAGCTCGAGGATGTCCTGCTCGGTGACGGCGCGTGGCGGGCCATCGCCGCCGCAGAGCACGTACGCCAGCTCGCGCGCGATGCGCACTTCGTGGTCGGTGATCTGCCCGCCCTCGCGCATCGCCCAGCCGGCATAGAGCAGGTTGCCCAATCCTTCCTTGCCCATCGCCGTGATGGTGCGACGCACGGGTGCCACGTACTCCGGCGCGAGGTCGAGCACGCGGGCCTTGGCGTCCGCGATCAGGCGATCGCGGTTCATCGTGATCCTGTCGATCGGGCGCAGGTAGCCGAGGTTCCGTGCTTCCAGCGCGCTCGTGCTCGTCGTCGCCATGGCGATCAGCTTGAATGCGCGCTTGACCGCCTCGAATGGATCGGCTTCGTCGTACGGCTCGAGGTCGCGGCTGAACCGGAAGAGCAGCTCCGTGGTGCCGCCGCCTGCCGGAATGAGTCCGACACCGGCTTCGACGAGTCCCATGTACAGCTCCGCATGCGCCTGCACGACGTCGCAGTGCATGGCATACTCGCAGCCGCCACCGAGCGTGAGCCCGAACGGCGCGGCGACGACGGGGAACGGCGCGTAGCGCACCGCCTGCGCGCCTTCCTGGAACACGCGCACCATCTGGTCGAGGCCCTTCCAGTCACCGGCCTGCACCTGTGACACGACCATGCCGAGGTCTGCGCCAGCGCTGTAGGCGCGCGGGTCGTCGTTGCCGATCACGAGTCCCGCGTACCTGCCGCTCGCCACGCGATCGAGCGCCTTGCGCAGCATGGTGAGCACGCCTTCGCCCATCGTGTTCATCTTGCTGCGCGCCTCGAGCAGCAGCACGCCGTCACCGATGTCGAGCAGGTTGGCGTCCCTTGCCGACTCCACGGTCGCGCCGGCGCGCTGTCGAACGACGTCGAGTGAGATCTGGCCCGGCACCTGTGGCACCGGCTCGTACTTCCCGTCGAAGGTGAGGTACGTCCAGCCGCTCGCGCCCTTGTGATAGAAGGCGCCGTCCTTCGCCTTTGCCAGCAGGGGCGGCACGTCGAGACCGAGTCGCTCGAAGCCCTCACGCAGGAAGTCGTGCCCCAGCGCGTCCATCTGCCTGAACGGGCCGGCGTCCCACGCGTAGCCCCACTCGATCGCGCGGTCCACCGACACGATGTCGTACGCGATGCTGGGCGTGGTGGCCAGCACGTAGTGCGACATGCGCAACAGGTAGTTGCGCACGAAGTCGCCGTACTTGCCGGGGAGCTTCGCCGCCATCGGGAGGCGCTTCTCGAGCGGCTCCTTCTGCAGCGCGCCGAGCGCGGGATCCTCCACCTTCTGCTGCGCGCCGTACTCCATGGTGCGCCAGTTCAGGGTGGTGATCTCCTTGCCCACCTTCTTGTAGAAGCCCGCGCCTGACTTTTCGCCAAGCTGGCCGTTCGCCGCAAGCTTTTCCACCCACGCTGGCATGGAGAAGTTCTCGCCGGTGCCCGCGCTCAACTCCTTCGCGACGTGGAGCAGGACGTCGAGCCCCGTGATGTCCGCCGTGCGGAAGGTGGCGCTCTTCGCGCGGCCAAGGAGCGGACCGGTGAGCGCGTCGACTTCGTCGATGGTGAGGCCCGATTCCTCGAGGCCACGCATCGCCGCCACCATGCCGTACACGCCGAGCCGGTTGGCGACGAAGCCCGGGACGTCCTTGGCGACGACGATTCCCTTGCCGAGCACCACCTGGCTGAAGCGCTCCGCCGACCGGAGCGCGTCGGGATCGGTCTGCGGCGTCGGGATGATCTCCAGCAGGTGGAGATATCGCGGCGGATTGAAGAAGTGCATGCCGAAGAAGCGCTCGCGAAAGCGCGCGCTGCGCCCCTCGAGGAGCGTCTGCATCGGGATGCCCGAGGTGTTGCTGGCCACGATGGCCGTCGTCTTCAGCAGAGGCTCGAGGCGGGCGTAGAGGGCCTGCTTGGGAGCGGGCTGCTCGATGATCGCCTCGACGATCAGGTCGCAGTCGCGCAGGAGCTCGAGCGAGTCGTCGAGGTTGCCGATGGTGATGAGAGCGGCCCGGGCGGGATCCATGAACGCGGCGGGTCGCGCCTTTTTCGCCCGCTCGAGGCCGGCCTTGGCCGGTCCATTCCGGTCGCCCTCCTTGCCGGCGATGTCGAGCAGGACGACCGGGATGCCGGCCGAGGCGGCGAGGGCGGCGATGCCGCTTCCCATGGTTCCGGCGCCGACGACGCCGAGCTTCGCGATGCGCATCAGGAGTGGTGGACGCAGAGATGAGCCGTGATCGAGCGCGTGAGGGAAAGCTAGCCCACGCGCTAAAGGAGTGCAGGACTCGCAACAGTTTGCGTAGCAGGACGACCGAGCGCGGACGATTCCAACAGGCAAGTCTTTGTCAATAGGCCACTTAGCCGGATGCATCGAAGCGGTCCGGACAGTGCCAAGGAGAGGGGCATGAGCAACCAGTCAGCACGTACCCGGCGCGGCTTCACGATGATCGAACTGCTGATCGTCATGGGGCTCATCGGCATCGTGGTCACGATGTCCATGGGGCGCGCATCACGCATGATCGACGGGTGGCGGGTGGATAGCGCCGCCCGGGCCATGCAGAACGACCTCCAGTCGGCGTTCGCGCTGGTGGGACGCAACCGAAAGCCGCTCGTGGTGCAGATCGACACCGCGAAGGTGCAGTTGCGTCTCATGAGCCGCTCGGGAGCGGACACGTTCCGCCTGCGCGCCTTCGGGAAAAGCTCCTCGTACAAGCTCTCAGGCTCGAACCTGAAGGTGTACCCGGTGACGACGCCGACGACGCTGGAGATCTACCCTCCCGGCCTCGCATCGGACTCGCTCTCGGTCATCATCTCGAAGGGTGGCACGTCGCGCCGTGTCCGGCTCTGGCGCGGCGGCCTGGTGCAGATCTGCAAAACGGGAGTAAACACCAAATGCTGAAGACTCGAATTCGCCAGGCACAGCCGGGCGAGCGGCGCC
>DASTGQ010000393.1:0-2343 GCA_035718985.1 Gemmatimonadaceae bacterium | reverse complement strand
TCGACGTTTCCGGCGCGGTGGCGAAGCTCGACGAGACCTACTGCTCCATCACGCGCCGCACCGCGTCGCCCTTCTCCACGGACGACGCACTGCACGACGCGCGACTGACGACGCACGCGGCGCGCGATTCGGTGCTCTGCTCCTCCGGAGTGCCCGTCCGACTCGGCAACGGTGTCCCGTGGGGCACCCTGTGCCACTTCGATCTCCGCCCGCGGCTCCTTCCCGCCGACGAGCTGGCCGTGCTGGCGAGCGTGGCGCCGGTCGTGGCGGAGTGGCTCGCGCAACAGGACGCTACCGGCCGCTCGCTGGACTGATCAGCCGCCGAGCCGCGCCAGCGCCTCGAGGTTCGACCGGACGATGAAGCCGAAGATCTCGCGCGCCGACTGCATGGAGATCGTGCGCGCCGCGGGGAGGATGCGCCCCGGGATCGTGACGCCGGCGAGCTGCGCCCGCACGTGCTGCGTCACGTACGTCGGCGCGTTCGGGGGAATGGTGGAGAGATCGTCCGTGCCGAAGACGACGACGTGGAGGTTCTTCACGTCGGGCAGGTCCTTGAAGAAGTCGCGCAGCATCCGGCCGAACTGCTCGGTCGCGACGATGGCATAGACGGGCTGTCGCAGCAGGAGCGCCCACTCACCGACCGTCAGGTCGGGGCGCAGCTCGATCACCGTCACCGGCTTCTTCAGCTCCGCACCGATTGCACGCAGTTGGCCCGCGTGCGCCACGGTGGTGAGCAGCAGGTCGGCGCGACGGATGGGGAGCGGCTGCGCCCCCGATTCCACCAGCTCGCTCGCGAGCACCGCATCGGCCTCCATCCCGAAATCGTCGCGCAGCTCGCGACAGAGTCCGGCCGCCTGATCGGGCGTGGTGGTGATCACCACCGCGCGCAGGCGCAGTGTCTCCAGCGTCCGACGCAGCCACTCGTGCAGCTCCGGCCCGGGAATCTCGCGCGCCAGCGCCTGCGACAGTACGTCGGCCATCCATCCTTCAGGAAGCGGCGGTATCGCGCCCGGCGCGCCGCGTTGCACGCGCACGTAGATGCCGCCACGCGTGCGCAGCTCGACGAGCCCTTCATCGGCGAGCTGCCGGTAGCCGGCCAGCACCACGCGATGGTCCACGCCGAACTCCGTCGCCAGGTCGCGCGCGCTCGGCAGCCGGTCGCCGTCCCCCAGCGCACCGGACTGCACCGCCCGCAGCACTCGGCTACGCAACGTTTCGACGATGTCCGCGATGGACAGCGGAGAGTGCTCCATCAGGTCTGGTTCGAGGACGCCGAGCTCGGTTCCATCGCTCAAGGTGCAACGACGCCTGCAACTATAACAGCGGGATAGGAAACGGCTGAAAGGGCTGGAGGGAGCAGGACTCGCTGCTCGGCCCCCGGCGGGCGGTCCGTGCCGGGCCCTGCTCGGCGCCCGGCGCGCGGTCCTGCCGGAGCGCTGCTCCGAGGCCGGCGCGCGGTCCGTGCCGGGGCAGGCTCCGCCTCTTCCACCCTTTCGATCGCGTCCTCACTCCGTCGACAAACGGCATCAACGGGACCAGATCTTGTAAAACAATCATTCTGCTCATAAAAACATGACCAGACTGGCCCGTATAATGCGCTCCGCGCCCGCAGGGGAAAGTGTCCATGCCGCGCCTCGCTCCGGCCGAGTCGTGGGAGTCCGACTGCCGGTGGGGCGAGGTGACATGTATGTCCGATGAACGCACGGTCGTCGTCGAGCGTGCCGAACAGCTCTTCGAGGCGCCCACGCGCCGCTCATTCCTCAAGGCGCTGGGCGTGGGCGGCGCCATCGTCATGCTGCCGAGCCTGTTTTCGGCCTGCAGCGACGAGAACAACAGCACGGGACCGGGAACGGGCGGGCCGGTCACGCTCGACCTCAGCACCGACACTGGGATCGTGAACTACGCCTACGCGCTCGAGCAGCTCGAGGCGGCGTTCTATACCGCTGTCGTCGCCTCCACGGCGTTCGGCACGATGACCGCCGAGCAGAAGGAAGTGATGACGGACCTGCGCAACCATGAAGTCGCGCACCGCGAGCTGCTCGCCGCCGTGCTCGGCTCGGCGAAGATCGGCAATCTGGCGCTCAACCAGACCACGGTAAGCTCCGCCATCTCCAGCACCGCAAGCATCCTCAAGAATGCGGAAGCGTTCGAGGACCTCGGCGTGAGCGCGTACAACGGCGCGGGCAAGTACCTGCAGGACGCCGGCAACCTGCTGCTCGCCGGCAAGATCGTGAGCGTCGAGGCACGCCACGCCGCGGCCATCCGCGACCTGCGTGAGGGAACCAAGCTGCGGGTCGCGATCGAGGCAGACCGCCACGACACCGTGGGACACGACCTGGTGAA
>DASTGQ010000392.1:0-7007 GCA_035718985.1 Gemmatimonadaceae bacterium | reverse complement strand
TGCTGCACGAGCTCGGACCCGCCGCGGTGTCCGCGCACATCCGTGAGCGCACCGCTGAGCTGCTGGACGCCGCGGCGTCATGTGGCCTTCCGCTCGTCACGCCGCGAGCGAGTCACGCCGGTATCGCCTGCTTCCGCCCGTCCGACGCGGCGGCGATGAGCAGCCGCCTGAACGACGCTGGCGTCGCCCACTCGGTGCGCGAGGGTACCATCCGCCTTTCGCCGCACTGCTACACCACCAGAGAGGACGTCCGGGCAGTCGCCCGGCTGCTCGCTCGCTGAGGGTCAGCGCACGCGGATCACCGCGAGGTCGCGCTTGCCCTTCCCGACCACCACGTACCCGCCGGGCAGGAGGAAGGCCGCGCTTTCCAGGAACCGGTCCGCACCGGTGACCTTCTGCTTGTTCACCGAGACGCCGCCCTGCTCGAGCAGACGCTTTGCCGCCCCATTCGATGCGGCCAGCCCGCTGGCCGTGAGCAGCTTCAGCAGGTCCAGTTGCGACACGTCTCCATCCGCACTCACCGTTGACGCGTCCCTCTCGACGAACGGTGCCTCGGCACGCAGGATCGCGAAGGCTTCCGGCGTGAGCTCACGCGGATCCAGCCCGCCGAAGAAGAACGTCGACACCTGCTCGGCCGCCGCGAGCGCGGCATCGCCGTGCACGCGTCGCGTCACGTCGCGGGCCAGCGCCGTCTGTGCGGCGCGCTGCTCCGGCGCCGATGCCGTCGCGGCGTCCAGCGCCTCGATCTCCGACCGCGACAGCAGCGTGTAGTACCGCAGGTAGCGCCCGACGTCCGCGTCCTCCGTCCCGAGCCAGAACTGGTAGAATGCGTACGGCGAGGTGCGCTCGGCATCCAGCCAGACTGCGCCCGCTTCCGTCTTCCCGAACTTCGTCCCCGCCGACGTCGTCACGAGCGGCACGGTAAGCCCGTGCGCCTCCACGCCGTCCACACGCCGGATCAGCTCGATCCCCGCCGTGATGTTGCCCCACTGGTCGCTGCCGCCGAGCTGCAGCAGCACGCCGTCACGCCGCCGCAGCTCCATGAAGTCGTAGGCCTGCAGCAGCATGTACGCGAACTCGGTGAAGGAGATTCCGGCGTCCATCCGCGAGCGCACCGACTCCTTCTGGAGCATGTAGTTGACGGTGAAATGCTTGCCCGTGTCGCGCAGGAAATCCACGAGGTGCAGAGGCGTGAGCCATTCCGCGTTGTCGCGCATCCGCGCTGCGCTCGCGCCCTCGAAGCTCAGGAAGCGCTCGAGCTGCGCTCGGATCCCCATTGTGTTCTGCATCACCTGCGCGGGCGTGAGCAGCTGCCGCTCGGTCGTCTTGCCGCTCGGGTCGCCGATCATTCCTGTCCCGCCACCGACGAGGGCAATCGGCCGATGCCCGTGACGCTGCAGGTGCACGAGGATCATGATCGGCACGAGGCTGCCGACGTGCAGGCTGCTCCCCGTGGGATCGAAGCCGATGTATGCCGAGACGGGCCCAGATGCCAGCAATTCCGGCACGCCGTCCGTGTGTTGGTGCACGAGCCCGCGCCAGCGTAGCTCATCGAGCACTTCGTTCGTCTGCATGGCACAAAACTAGGGGCACGGGTGTCCGATTGTCAGGCGAACGTGTGCGCCTTGGTGCGCGTCATGGCGCTGCGTTAACCTTCCTCCGAGCCCGCTGTCCCTCCGCGGCCGACCCTCATGCCACGCTAGATGGACCTGCCCTTCTCGAAGAACTTCCGGCGTCGTCACCCCGGACTGTCGCGAGGCCTCGGCGTCTCGATCGTCTTCCTCCTTGCCTTCGTGGTCGGGTTCGGTTACGCGGCATGGGCGCTCGTCTGCCGCGCGGGCGCCTGTCCATCCGTCGACATCCTCGACGACTATCAGCCGCGCCAGACCTCCAAGCTCTACGCCGCGGACGGCCGCTTCATCGCCGAGCTGGGGCTCGAGCGCCGCACGCTCCTCAAGCTCGACCAGATCCCGCCGCTCCTGCGCAACGCCTTCGTCGCCACCGAGGACAAGCGCTTCTATCAGCACCACGGGGTCGATTTCTACCGGATGCCTGGCGCCATTCTCACTGACATCAGGCGGCGGAGCTTCGCCGAAGGCTTCTCCACCATCACCATGCAGCTGGCGCGCAACATCTTTCCCGAGCGCCTGTCCCGCGAGAAGTCGGTGCTGCGCAAGCTGAAGGAGATCAAGGTCGCGCGCGCCATCGAGGCGCGATACTCCAAGGACAAGATCCTCGAGCTCTACCTCAATCAGATCCCCCTCGGCAACGGCGCGTTCGGCGTCGAGACCGCCTCGCAGCGCTACTTCGGCAAGTCGGCGCGTGACCTCAACCTCGCCGAGATGGCCACGCTGGCCGGTCTCCCCAAGGCGCCGGAGCGCTACAACCCGCGACGGTCACCGGAGCGCGCCATCCAGCGCCGCAACACGGTCCTCGAGGTGATGCGCGAGCAGGGTGTCATCAGTGATGCCGATGCCAGCCTCGCCAAGGCGTATCCGATGCAGCTCGCCCGAAAGTCGGAGGCAGGGGACGTCGCGCCCTACTTCGTGGAGTGGATCCGCCAGCAGCTCGAGCAGCAGTTCGGTCAGCGCCTCTACGAGCAGGGGCTCAAGGTCTACACCACGCTCGACGTCGACCTGCAATCGGCCGCGGAACGCGCGCTCGAGAACCAGCTGCGCGCGGTTGAGGGTGGCAAGTACGGTCCATTCAAGCACACCACGTTCGAGGGCTACCTCGCCAAGGCGAGCGACGGCAGCTCCACTCCCGCCGCCAACTCGCCCTACCTCCAGGGCGCCTTCGTCGCCATGGACCCGCGCACCGGGGCCGTGCGTGCCATGATCGGCGGCCGCGACTTCGACGACTCCAAGTTCAACCGCGCCACCCAGGCACTGCGGCAGCCCGGATCCACCTTCAAGCCCATCGTGTACGCGGACGCTGTCCAGAATGGACGTCCGCCCTCGTACATCGTGGACGACTCGCCCATCTCCATTCCGCAGGCGGGCGGTGGCGTGTGGACGCCGCAGAACTACGAAGGAAAGTTCGAGGGGCCTGTGCCCATGCGACGCGGACTGTTCAGGTCCATCAACATCGTCGCCATCAAGCTCGGCCTCGAGCTCGGTCCGCAGAGCATCATCGACATGGCGCGCAAGTTCGGCATCACCACGCCCATCCCGCCCTATCCGTCCATTGCGATCGGTGCCGCTGACGTGTACCCGATCGAGATGATCGCCGCGTACTCGGCGTTCGCCACGCTCGGCACGCGTGCCACGGCCACGGGCATCGTGCGCGTCGAGAACTCGAAGGGCGACGTGCTCTGGGAGCCGACACCCGTGCGCGCGCCGGTCATGTCGCCCGAGGAGTCGTGGCTGATGGTCAGCATGATGAAGGACGTCATCCAGCGCGGCACCGCAGCTGGTTCCGTGGGCTCGCAGTTCCACTTGCCCGCCGGCGGCAAGACGGGCACGACGAACGACGGCACCGACGTCTGGTTCATCGGCTACACGTCCGATCTCGTCGCGGGTTTGTGGATGGGCTTCGACAAGCCGCAGCCCATCAAGGGCAACGCGCAGGGTGGCGTGCTCGCCGCACCGGCCTGGACGGCGTTCATGAACGAGGTCTATCGCCGCAAACCCGCGCCCCCTGACTGGCCACGCCCCGAAGGCATCGTCGTCCGCGAGATCGATCCGGCCACCGGCCTGCTCGCCGGTCCGGGCTGCTCGGGCTCGGTTACCGAGTACTTCATCGTCGGCACCGATCCCGTGCAGCAATGCATGCCGGGTTACGGAGTGCCTGGCACCGGCTACGACAGCCTCACCGGGCAGCCGTATCCGTCCACGGCGCCGACGCCGTACCCGCCGCCAGCGCCCCTTCCGCGCCTTTCCACGCCAGCGGACACGATGCCCTTCCGCTCACGCTCGGTCCAGCCACGTGATTCGCTGCGTCCGCGCCAGCGTCGCGATTCCCTTCCCGCGCGGCGCGACACCCTCAGGGTGCAGCCCGACACGTCGAACCCGTTTACCATCCCCTCTCGTCCATGATCGAGTGGCGTCCAACCGACTGCCACGCCCACACGCGACATTCAGACGGAAAGCTCAGCGTCGTCGAGCTCGTTGAGCGGGCAGAGTCGCTCGGCGTGCGTCCCGCCGTGTCGGACCACATGTCGTGCGCCGTGGCCAAGGGCGTTCGCACGGTGGAGGGCGTCGGCGCCTACCTCGATGACATCGAGCGATATCCCGTGCTTCGTGGTGGCGAGTTCTGCTGGCACGACTCGCTCTGGCGCACCCTGCCACAGCAGACGGTGCGTCGCTTCACCCACCGGCTCGGCTCTCTCCATGCCGTGCAGCTGCCGGACGGCAGCTTTGTGCGCGCGTTCGCCACGCATCTCCCCGTCGGCCTCACGCACGGGGCGTACATGGAGGCGCACGTCACCTCGCTCGAGCGACTCGTCGCTGAAATGCCGGTGGATATCATTGCCCACCCCGCTATTGCGCCGCCCGCCATCCAGGACGTCCCGCTCGAGGAGCGCTGGACCGAGGAGCTCGAGGAGCGCGCCGTGCGCGCCCTCGAACGCGCCGGCATCGCGTTCGAGCTGTCGAATCGCTACCCCGTGCACGAGCGCCTCGCGCGCCGCGTCGCCGATGCCGGCATTCGCATCTCCCTCGGCTCCGACGGTCACACGCGCGAGCAGGTGGCCGACGTGCGGACGCCCCTCGCGCTCGCACGCCGGATCGGCGTGCGCGAAGAGGATCTGTACGACCCCGATCGTCATGGGTCCCGCACCGGCTTCTATGACGATTGACGGCAACTGGCGCATGGCGGTCGCCGATGTGACCTCCCGTCGCCTCACGCAGTCGCTCAGTGGACGGGTGAGCTCTCTTGTTGAGCGTGGCACCCGCCCGTAGCTTCCGGAGAGCGGTGTGAGGAGGAGTATGTGATTCTCGGTTGCCTTGCCCTGAACGCATCCTACGAGCCCCTGACCATGGTGCCCATGCGTCGGGCGCTGCGGCTCGTCATCGATGGCAAGGCCGAGATCGTGGAGGCGGAGCAGGACCGCGTGGTGCGCTCGGAGCGACTCGTGATGCCGCGCCCCGCGGTCATCCGACTCACCAAGTTCATCCACGTGCCGCGCCGCTTCCGCCGGCAGGTCACGAACACCTTCCTCTTCGCGCGCGACCACTACCGCTGCCAGTACTGCGGACGCTCTGTCGCCGAGCTGCGCCCGCGCGAAGCGCTGACGCGCGACCACGTCATCCCCATCTCGCGCGGTGGCGGCAACGACTGGACGAACGTCGTCACGGCGTGCTCGCCCTGCAACACGCGCAAGGGCAACCGGCTCCCCCAGGAGATCGGGATGCACCCGCTCACCCATCCGGTCGAGCCGCACTTCGTGCATCTCTCCTGGGCCGTCCGCCGCCTCACGCAGACCCAAGCGCGGTACATCCGCACCTTTTATGGCGATGCCATCCTCCAGCAGCTCGAGGCATTGGAGCATCGCTCGCATCCGCACCGCCACGACGACCACTCCGGCGCTGCGGCCGACTGACGGCGCTTTACGCTAGCTCGGCGCCCTGAAGGTCGCGCTGCGCCCGGTATAGTGCTGGCGCTCGCCGCCCAGCATGCGGAGCATCAGCGTGCGCACGCCACTCCCCAGTGCCGACGCCGCCGTCCCGCCTGAACGCGCGCCGCGCAGCCAGTGCTCCAGCTGGTCCATGTCGCTCACGGAGAGCGCCTCGATGTCCAGCGTGAGGCTGTAGTAGTAGCGCGCGCCCTCGCGTGCGGGCATCAGCTGCGCGCGCAGCGGCCGCTCCAGCAGCGCCTGCGCGGTCGAGAGGGTGGAGTAGCTCCCCAGGTCCTCCACGCGCCCCGCCTGTCTCTGCACGACTCGGTATCGCTGCGCGGAGGGGTCGTGCTGTATGATCAGTTCCCAGTCCTGGTGGCCCTCCAGGTCGTTGAACAGTCCACCGACGCGCCACAGCTCCAGCCGGAAGCGCAGCGATGCCGGAAAGCCACTGCGCACGAGGTCCCGCATGTCGGGATCCGCGAACAGGTTCGCCGTCGTGACGATCGGGGCCGCCGTGGCGCTCGCTGGGGGCGTGACGCTCAGGCTGACACGTCGCTGCGCCTCCATTGGCATCGCGCCCATGAAGAGCAGCGCGGCCGCCCAGAGCAGGGATCGACGTCGGCGCCGCACGAGCTAGAAGCGGTGGCGCAGACGGACGAACACGTTCATCGGCTCCTGGGGAGCCGAAAGCGCTTTCGCCACGTACAGGCCGATGTACGTGAAGTCCACGCCCGCCCCGAGGTCCGTCCGGTACGTCGAGAGCGGCGGTAACGCCTGTCGGTCGAGCTGCAACGGATGACCAGGCGCATTCACGAGCCAGCCTCGTCCCGCGTCGGCGAAGAACACCCATGCTCCGTCCGCGCGCAGTCGCGTCTGCCGCGCGCCACCCTGCCCGTTGCTCACCGACAGCCGCATGTCCTGCCGGTACTCGAGCTGGGCGAGTGCGATTCGCTCGCATTGCGCCGGTCGCCCCGCCGCCTCGAGGCCGGCGCTGCACGTGCCGACGTCCGGCGACAGCGCGGAGCGGAAGTCGAAGCCCGGTACGGATCCGGGACCATCCACCGAAAGCCGGCGCTCGAGCGGGAGCGCATCGCCGCCCATCCATCCGCCCAGTACGCCGCGCAGGTTCAACGCGGCGTTTGGCGCCAGCCGGTTGTAGCGTCGAACGTCCAGGAAGCCACGCGTGTACGCGATTCGACCCGGGACGATCGAGCGCACGCCCGGTGACGTCGGCGCCACGTCCGTGAGCGTGCCGCTGCTTCGCTCCAGGTCCGCCTGCACGTACCAGCCCGCCCACGGGTTGAATTCGTCGTTGCGGGTGTCGATCCGCAGCCGCGCTTCCGCGCGGTGCAGGCGCCCCGCATCGACGACCGGGTTCTCGCGCCACGCGATGTCGCCGTTGAAGAGTGTACCCGGGTTTCGCGTCGGGCGTGACTGCCAGCGCTCG
>DASTGQ010000391.1:0-3997 GCA_035718985.1 Gemmatimonadaceae bacterium | reverse complement strand
TCCTATGCGAAGAGCGGGAGCACGCTCCCGCGTGACGACTGGCGACGCGCCAACGTCGACCAGTTCGTCCAGCGTCTCTACCGCGAGGTGCACGCCGTCAAGCCGACGATCGACGTCGGCATCTCGCCGTTCGGGATCTGGCGCCCGGGGAACCCGCCGGGTGTGGCCGGTCTGGACGCCTACGCCACCATCTACGCCGATTCGCGCAGGTGGCTGCAACAGGGATGGGTGGATTATCTGGCGCCGCAGCTCTACTGGGCCAACAGTGCGCCGCAGCAGAGCTTCTCCGCGCTGCTCGACTGGTGGGTCTCGCAGAACACGCTCGGTCGCAATCTCTGGCCGGGCCTGGCCGCGTATCGCGTGGACGACGGCGCCCCGAACGCCTTCAGCGAAACGGAGATCCCGAATCAGATCCGGCTGACACGCGCACGACCCGGCGCGACCGGAGAGCTGCTCTACAATACCGGCGGAACGCTGACGAAGAATGGCGGGGCGGTCGCGGCGTCGATCGCGCCGCTGTACGCCAATTTCGCCATCGCGCCCACGTCGTCCTGGCTCGACAGCTCGCCGCCTCCCGCGCCGAGTGTGAGCGTCAGCGGGGCCACCCTGAACATCACGCCGGGCGCCGGCGAGTCGGCGCGCTGGTGGCTCGTGCGCGCCAGGCGCGGCAGCGTGTGGCATTCGATGCTGGTCTTCGCCGACCAGCGCAGCGTGGCGCTCGGCGGCGCGCCCGAACGCGTGATCGTCAACGCGGTGGACGAGGCGGGGAACACGAGCGCAGCCGTGAGGTGGTCGGCGCCGTGATCGCCGAGCTGGCCCGTCGACGCGGGCGCTGACCATCGCCGACATCGATGCGCCCGCTCGACGAGGTCTTCGACGCGCTCACGCGTTCGCCCTTCCGGCAGCGTCAGCGACTCGGCGCCGCGGACGCGGCCTACCTGCGCGAGAGGGGGATCGACGACGTGCTCCGTCACGCCGAGGAGTTCGTCGCCCGTCGCCTCGCACCCGCTGAGCCGGCGAGGGACGGCAAGCAGACCCCGTGGCGCGGACATCCCGTGTTCGTGGCGCAGCATGCCACGGCAACCTGCTGCCGCGGCTGTCTCCAGAAGTACCACGGCATTCAGAAGGGCGCTCCACTCACGGACGAGCAGCAGGCGCACGTCATCGCGGCCCTCGAACGATGGCTGCGTGGCGCCTTGTGAAGTCGCGCCACGAGGATCAGGTTAGCGAACCCTGATCATCGAGGTTCGCCATGCGTTCCGCATCGCCTCCATCATCGCCCACCGCGCCGGAACGTCCTCCACATGCCGGTGTGCACATCCCGCCACCGTTCATTTTTCTGGCCGGCCTCCTGCTGGGGTGGATCGTCGAGCGGGCGAAGCCGCTGGCCATCACGCACAGCCACGGCGCCACCGTTCTTCGGCTGAGCATCGCCGCGCTGCTCGCCATCGGCTATCTCGCCCTGTTCCTGTCGGCGCTCAGCGCCTTCCGTCGCGCGCACACCACGCTCATTCCCAACCGCCCGGCTTCCGCTGTCGTCAGCAGCGGCCCGTACCGATGGACTCGCAACCCGATGTACGTCAGCCTCACGCTTCTCTATCTCGCGGTCGCGCTCTGGATGAACAGCTGGTGGCCGGTGCTTCTCCTCGTGGTCGTCGTCATCGTCATCCAGGAGGCCGTCATCGCGCGCGAAGAGCGCTACCTCATGGCGGCATTTCCCGACGAATACGTGGCGTACAGCAGTCATGTACGCCGATGGATCTGATCGTCATGCCTGGACGACCTGAACGGACGATGTCGCTCTCCTCTCCGGCCTCGAGCCGCAGGAGTATCTCGTGACCAGGCAGCGACTGCAGTGCCTCCCGGTCCGCCGGGCTGCCGGGAAGTGAACGCCCGCCTGGCCTGTCTTCGCGCTGCGCTCCTCGCAGCCCTCCTCGCCGGCTGTCTTCCCGCGCCTGTTCCTCCCCCAGCCGCGCCGGCGCCGGCGTCGCAGAATCCGTCGCCGATGGTGGACTACACGCGGGCGCACGAGCGGCTGGTACGTCGCGCACTCGGCGGTACCACGCGCACCTTCGAGGGCCCCGCTGGCAAGCCGGTGGAGATGTGGATCCCCGACGCTGCGCGCTCGCACGACACCGTGGACGTCGTGATCCACTTCCTCGGCACGGCCTGGCTGCCGGAGCAGGCGGTCGCCGACGCTGCGCCTGGCGCGATAGTCGTAGTCCTCAATCTCGGCGCCGGCTCCGGCATCTACGACCGCTCGTTCAGGGATCCGGCCGCATTCGATTCGTTGCTCGCGAACGTCTCGCGCGAAATCAGCGCCAGCAGCTCGCGCGCCGTGACGCTCGGACGCATCACGCTCTCCGGTTTCTCTGCCGGGCACGGTGCCGTGCGCGCTATCCTGCGGGATCCCCGCCACTTCGCGCGCGTGGATGCCGTGTTGCTGCTGGACGGGATGCACACGTCGTACGTCCCCGAGGGCAAGGTGCTCGCGGAGGGCGGAACGGTCGATACCACCGAGCTCGTCGCCTTCGCCGAGTTCGCGCGCGCGGCCATGCGTGGCGAGAAGCGCTTTCTCGTCACGCATTCGGAGATCTTTCCTGGCACGTTCGCGAGCACCACCGAGACCGCCGATTGGCTGCTCCACGCCGTCGGCCTGCAGCGAACGGCCATGCTCGCATGGGGTCCTCGCGGCATGCAGCAGCTCAGCGACGCGCGTGCCGGTCACTTCGAGGTGCGCGGCTATGCGGGCAACTCGGCCCCGGACCACATCGACCAGCTCCATTCGATGCCGGAGCAGCTCGCGCATCTCCTCGCGCCCTGATCACGGACACTGTCGCGTCCGTCGAGGTTTGTCCCGCGCCCGCCGCCTGACTATCGTGCGTACGTTCGACGCACACCGGAACCGATCGCAAGGAGAACGACACGACATGCTCACGGCGCTCGAAGCATTCAGGCGACTCAAGGAAGGCAACCTCCGCTTCACTGGCAGCATGACCGGCGACGCGGAGCTCCAGAGCCCGCGGCGCACCAAGCTTTCCAAGGCCACGGAACCCTTCGCCATCATCCTCGGCTGTTCCGACGCCCGCGTCCCCGCCGAGATCGTCTTCGATCAGGGGCTCGGTGACCTCTTCGTCATCCGCGTCGCCGGCAACATCGTGTCGCCCTCGCAGGTCGGCAGCGTGGAGTTCGCCGCGGAGCGCATGGGCACGCGGCTCGTCGTCGTGCTGGGCCATACGCAGTGCGGCGCGATCCAGGCGACCATCGAGGTGCTTGAGAATCCGAACGCGTCCGCGTCCCGCAACCTGCTTTCCATCGTGGACCGCGTCCGGCCGTCGGTGGAAGGGCTGTTCGCCACGGAGTTGCGCAAGGATCATGATGCGCTCTCGCGAGCGGCCGTCCGCGCCAACATTCGCGCCTCTTCCAATCACCTGCGTCACGGCTCCCGCGTCCTCGAGCAGCTCATCCAGGATGACGGACTGCTGGTCGTCGGCGCCGAGTACTCGCTCGACACCGGCGTCGTGGACTTCTTCGACGGCGTGCCGGCCGACACCTGATCACGCAGCGGCGGGTCGTCGCACCTCGCCGCGCACCGCCGAGGTGACCGCACCGAGGAGTGCGACGCCCGCCGCTGCGAGCAGGCTCGCGCGCACGCCCGCCACGAGTCCGACGGTCGGCGAGGGCGCGCGACCGAGGACCGTGGTGAAGATCGCGCCAGCGAACCCGACACCGAGCACCATCCCGACATTTCGCGCCGTGGCCAGCACCCCCGACGCGATCCCCTGACGATTGCGCGGCGCGGCTCCCATGAGCGCGCTGTTGTTCGGTGAGACGAAGATCCCGATTCCGAGTCCAACCAGGGCGAGCGCCGCGGCCAGGTGCCACAGCGTTCCGCTCGCCACAAGGAGCCCGAGCGCCAGCAGGCCCGCGGCGAGCAGGACCATCCCAGCGGTTGCCAGCCCGCGCGATCCCATGCGATCCGAAAGCGTGCCGCTCA
>DASTGQ010000390.1:0-3827 GCA_035718985.1 Gemmatimonadaceae bacterium | reverse complement strand
GAGCTGGGCGAGCTGCGTTACGCGCAGGGGTTCGCCGAGCACGAGCTGCTCAAGGAGTACGAGCTGTTCGGCGGCGTGCTGTACGCGTTCATGGCGCGCACGGTGGACGACCTGGACACGCCGTGCACGCTGAGCGAGCTGATGATGTGCGCGCACCGGGTGTTCCACGCCGTGACGCTCATCCAGCAGGCGACGTTCACCGAGTACTTCGCGCGGGCGAACGGGCGCATCCACGAGCGCGAGGAGCGGCTGCGCGCCTTCAACCGCGCGCTGACCCACGAGTTCAAGAACCGGATCGGCGCGGCAATGGGTGCGGCGCAGATCCTGGACGACGTGCCCACGCTGGACGCCAGCGAGCGGCAGCGCCTCACCGGCGTGGTGCTGCGCAACGTGGGCGGGATGCGCGGGATGCTCGACAACCTCGTGGAGCTCTCGCGCCTCGGCTCGGCCGAAGGGCGGCAGCAGCGGCACGTCACGCTGCCGCGCGCGGCGGGTGAGGCGGCGCGCCAGCTCCGCGAGGCGGCGCAGGCGCAGGGGGTGGAGATCCGCGTCCGCGACCTGCCGGCGATCGAGGTGAACGCGGCGGCGGTGGAGCTGTCGCTGGCGAACCTCCTGTCGAACGCCATCAAGTACGCCGACCCGGAGAAGCCCGTGCGGTGGGTGGAGGTGGAGGCCGCCACGGGCGCGGCGGACGAGCATGGCGTGTGCGAGCTCGTGGTCCGCGTGCGCGACAACGGGCTCGGCGTGCCGGAGCGCGATCGCGACCGGCTGTTCGAGCGCTTCTTCCGCGCGCACGCCGTCAGCACGCCGGCCATCGAGGGCACGGGACTCGGCCTCAGCATCGTGCGCGAGACGGCGGAGTCGCTGGGTGGCCGGGCGTGGGCCGAGTTTCCGCAGGGAGAATCGGTGTTCGCGTTCTCGCTGCCGTGCCGACGGGCGGAGGACCGGAGCGCGCTGGGGATCACGACGAGCTCGGCGCCGGCGAGGGCGTGAAGGGAAGCGTCATGCGCGCTTCCGCCGGGCCGCACCGCTCGTCCTGCGCGCAACGAGAAGGGATGCCATTGACCCCGCCCCGCCGTTTCCGTATGCAATAGCCTTCAACTCATCACGGAACCCGCCGTGTCCGCCACCATCTCGCCATCCTCGCTCGCCGCGGAGCCGCGCCTCCGCAATGGCACCGCAAGAAACTTCATCGGCGGCGCGTGGGCCGACGGCGACGGTACCCTGATCGACGTCCACGCGCCGGCGACGGGCGAGGTGATCGCGCGCACGCCGCTCTCCACGCCGGTCGCGGTGGATGCGGCAGTGAGCGCAGCGAAGCGCGCGCTCCCCGCGTGGTCGGCGATGCCGATCAAGGAGCGCGTGCAGGTGCTCTTCCGCTACCGCACGCTGCTCGAGGAGCACGTGGACGAGCTCACGGCGCTCATCGTCGAGGAACACGGCAAGGTGGACGGCGAGGCGCGGGCGGAGATCCTCAAGGCCATCGAGCTCACCGAGTTCGCCTGCGCGCTGCCGCAGCTCGCCACCGGGGAGATCCTCGAGGTGAGCCGCGGCGTGGAGTGCCGCACCGAGCGACATCCGGTGGGCGTCGTCGCGTCCATCGTGCCGTTCAACTTCCCGAGCATGGTGCCGCACTGGACCATCCCCAACGCCATCGCGCTGGGCAACTGCATGGTGCTCAAGCCGAGCGAGCTGGTGCCGCTCAGCGCGGGGCGCATCGCCGGGCTGCTGAAGGAAGCGGGACTTCCCGATGGCGTGTTCAACATCGTGCACGGCGCACGGGAGGTCGTGGAAGCGCTGTGCGACCATCCCGACATCGCGGCCATCACCTTCGTCGGCTCCACGCGAGTGGCCAGGGAGGTCTACCGGCGCGGCACGGCGAACCTCAAGCGCGTGCTCGCGCTGGGCGGCGCGAAGAACCACCTCATCGTGATGCCCGACGCCGAGCCGGAGATGACGGCGAGCAACGTGGCGGCATCGATGTCCGGCTGCTCGGGGCAGCGGTGCATGGCGGCGAGCGTGATGGTCGCCGTGGGCGGCACGGACGACATAGTGCAACGCGTGGTGAAGCACGCAAGGACGCTGGTGCCGGGTGAAACGGTCGGGCCAGTGATTTCCAGGCAAGCCCGGGAGCGTATAGAGCGTTACATCACCGAGGCGGAGCAGGCCGGAGCGCGCGTGCTGCTCGACGGCCGCGGCGTCACCGTGCCGGGCCGCGAGAACGGATTCTACGTGGGCGCCACGGTGATCGACGGCGTGACGCCCGGCATGCGCATCGCGCAGGAAGAAGTGTTCGGCCCCGTGCTCGCCATCGTGCGCGCGAAATCGCTCGACGACGCGCTCGCGGTGGAAGCCGCGTCGCCCTATGGAAATGCGGCGGCGGTGTTCACCGAGCGCGGCGCCACGGCGCGCTACGTGGCCGAGCGTGCGACGGCGGGGATGATCGGCGTGAACGTCGGCGTGCCCGTGCCGCGCGAGCCATTCGGGTTCGGCGGCTGGGGAGAGTCCGCGTTCGGCGTGGGCGACATCACGGGCAAGGGGTCGCTCGAGTTCTGGACGCGGACGAAGAAGACCACCACCAAGTGGAACCGCGAGGCGGGGACGAACTGGATGTCATGACGACACTCGACACGACTTCACCCACCGCACGCGGCACGGCCGCGGCGGAGCTGTCGCTCGACGCGCAGTGGATGCCGTTCACGGCGAACCGCGCCTTCAAGGGCGCGCCGCGGCTCCTCACGTCGGCAAAGGGGATGTACTACACGTCCGCCGACGGGCGGCAGGTGCTGGATGGCACGGCGGGACTGTGGTGCGTGAACGCCGGCCACTGTCGCGAGCCGATCGTGGCGGCCATCGCCGAGCAGGCGGCGGAGCTGGACTACGCGCCGTCGTTCCAGATGGGCCATCCGCTGGCGTTCGAGCTGGCGAACAGGCTGGTGGACATCGCGCCGGCGGGACTGGACCGCGTGTTCTACGCCAACTCCGGCTCGGAGGCGGTGGACACCGCGCTGAAGATGGTGCTGGCGTATCATCGTGCGCGCGGCGAGCCGGAGCGCGTGACCTTCGTGGGGCGACAGCGCGCGTATCATGGGGTGGGCTTCGGCGGCGTGTCGGTGGGTGGCATCGAGACCAATCGTCGCGCCTTTGCCGCGCAGCTCCTGCCGCACGTGGCGCACCTTCCGCATACGCACGACCTCGCACGCAACGCCTTCTCGCGCGGGCAGCCGGCGCACGGCGCGGAGCTGGCCGACGCGCTGGAGCTGGTGATCGCCGAGCGTGGCGCGGAGACGATCGCCGCGGTGATCGTGGAGCCGATGGCCGGATCCACCGGCGTGCTCGTGCCGCCGGTTGGCTACCTGGAGAAGCTGCGCGCCACCTGCGACCGTCACGGCATCCTGCTCATCTTCGACGAAGTGATCACCGGCTTCGGCCGGCTTGGCGCGTCGTTCGGGGCGGTGAAGTTCGGCGTGACGCCGGACCTGATGACGGTGGCGAAGGGGCTCACCAACGGCGCGGTGCCGATGGGCGCCGTGCTCGCGCGGCGCGTGATCTATGACGCGGTGTGCGACGCGGCGGGCAGCGGAGTGGAGTTCTTCCACGGCTACACGTACTCCGGCCACCCGCTCGCCTGCGCCGCGGCGCTGGCGACGCTCGACGTCTATGAGAAGGAAGGTCTGTTCTCGAGAGCAGCCAAGCTGGCGCCGACGTGGGAGGACGCGCTGCACGGGCTGCGCGGCGCGCGCCACGTGACAGATGTGCGGAACCTCGGCCTCGTCGCCGGCATCGAGCTCGAGCCGCGCGACGGTGCACCGGGCGCGCGGGCGTTC
>DASTGQ010000389.1:0-2125 GCA_035718985.1 Gemmatimonadaceae bacterium | reverse complement strand
GCCTCGGGCGCGAAGGCGACATGCTCCGACGCGAACTTCCTGATCACTGTCACATCCGGCTGGGGCGACGCGAGCTGCGCCGAGAGGACGTCGCGCATGCGATCGTCCACCACCAGATAGCCATGCGCCCCGGAGAGCAGCTCGAGCAACGTCAGCTCGTAGTCCTGATTGGTATCGAGGCCGAGCTCCCGACGATGGAGCCGATACGGAAGGATCGTCTGGTACAGCTCACCCACCTCGAACGGCTGCGTGAGCAGGGGTGTGTACTTCGTGCGCACCGTGCGCACGAGATGCCGGTACATCCGCTCGACGTTGCTCACCGCGGCACCGCGCGCGCTGGGCGAAAGGGAGCAGCAGTCGGGAACGGCGCCGGCTCGACGGTGACGCGCTTCTTCGCGCGCTGTGCCTCCAGCCATGCGTCGAACTCCGAGGTGCGCGCGCCCTCGGAGCCGCGCTGGGTGCGCGCCGCGTTCACGGCGAGATCGTTGGCGTACTCGTTCTGCGGATGACCGGCGTGGCCGCGCACCCACTGCCATTGCACGCGATGCGGCGCCGCCTCGGCAACGAGCTCCTGCCAGAGCGCGAGGTTCTCGATCGCTCCCTCGCGCCGGCGCCATCCGCGGCTGGCCCAGCTGTGTACCCACTCGGTCATGCCCTTCACGAGATACTGCGAATCGCTGGTGAAGAGCACGCGAAAGCGGCCGCCCTTCCGGCCGATCACGCGGAACGCCTCGATGGCGCTGCGCAGCGCCATTCGGTTGTTCGTCGTCGAGGGCTCGGCGACCCAGTAATCCCAGCGCGTGAGACGCTCGGTGGCCGGGTTCACGTACTCGATGACACCGGCAGCCCCGCCCGGGTTGTCCCCGTCGCGGCCGTTGCCCAGGCACGACTCGTCGGCGTAGATGGCGACGAGCGGCAGCTCGCCGCCGTCGGCGACAGCCGCAGTCATCCCACCACCTCGATGCCCTCGAGCTCGTCGATGTACAGCGTCAACCGGTCTCCAGTCGTGGGGTGATGCGCCTCCAGCGCTTCGCGACCGCCGGTGAGGCGAAGCTTGTCCACGACGATGACGAATTCGGTGCCCCGTCGCCACACGGCGAGGCGGCGGCCGTGCGCGATGGCGCGCTCGAGCGCGTCGTATTGGGCGGCGGTGAGCTGGGTGACCCTGGGGCGGCGCGGCATCGGTGGGGCGTGACGGGGGGACGGCGGCGTCAGCCGCACCAGATGAGGGCGAGCGCGCGGAGCACGTCCTTCGCCCGATCGATCTCCTTCAATGGAATGTACTCCTCGGCGGCATGCGCGAGGGAGATGTCGCCGGGCCCGAAGCAGACGGCCGGAATCCCCGCCGCGTTGAGGATCGCCGCGTCGGTCCACGCCGACATGCCCTCCACCCGCACCGGCTCGCCCGCTTCGCGAAGCGCCTGGCCGAGCGCAACCACCAGCGGCGCGTCCACGCGCACGTCACTCGGTCCCTGCGCGCCGCTCACCTGCACGCGCGCCCGGAACGATGGGCGCCGGGCGCGCACCACGTCGCAGGCGCGTTCCATCTCCGCGGCCACGTCCGCCGTGGTCTCACCGGGAATGGTGCGCCGCTCCACGCCGAGCACGCATCGGTCAGGATAGGTGGAATAGCCCGTTCCTCCCTGGATCAGCGACGCGTGCAGCGAGGCGCGACCGAGCAATGGGTGCTCACGCGCCGGGAGCACCTCGCTGTCGATGCGGTCGAGCTCCGCGAGGAGGAGACCGGCGTGGCGAATGGCGTCCACGCCGATGTCCCACCGGCTGCCGTGCGCCGCCCGTCCGGTGACCTCCACGTCCAGCCAGACGAAGCCACGATGCGCCGGCATGACGGCGAGCTGCGTCGGCTCGGTGACGATGCACGCGTCGGCGCGCACGCCCTGCTCCACGAGCGCGCGGGTGCCGAGGCTCTCGTATTCCTCATCCACCACCGCGGCAATCACGATCTCGCCAGCGAGACCCTCGGTTGCCGCCGCGTACGCTGCCGCGCACATGGCAGCGACCCCGCCTTTCATGTCCGCCGAACCGCGGCCGTAGAGACGGCCGTCGCGCTCGGTCGGCTCGAAGGGCGGGGACTTCCACGCCTCCGCCTCGCCGGCGGGCTGGA
>DASTGQ010000388.1:0-5643 GCA_035718985.1 Gemmatimonadaceae bacterium | reverse complement strand
CACCTGCCACGTCTCGATGCGCACGAAGCCGATCACGGCGAGGATGGTGCCGAGCGTGACACCGGTCATGATCTCGCGGCCGGCCACACGCCACCAGTCGCGTACCGAGACTTCGCGCAGCGCGAGCGCGCGGATGATCAGCGACGTGCCCTGCGAACCCGAGTTGCCCCCCGAGCTCACGATGAGCGGGAGGAAGATGGCGAGAACGGTGGCGGAATCGATCTCGCGCTGGTACACGCCGAGCGCCGTGGCGGTGAACATCTCGCCGATGAACAGCGCGCTCAGCCAGCCGGCGCGCTTCCGGATCATTCGCCAGAAGCCGATCTGGTCGTACGGCTCGTCCAGCGCCTCCATGCCGCCCAGCTTCTGGACGTCCTCCGTCTGCTCTTCCTGGATCGCGTCGATGACGTCGTCCACCGTGATCGCGCCGATCACGTGATGGGACTCGCTCACAACGGGCACCACTACGAGGTCGTAGGTGGAGATGACGCGTGCCACCTCCTCGCGGTCGGCATACGGTGAAACGCTCTGCACCTCCGTCCACGCGATGTCGGCGAGCTTCGCGCCTTCCGGGGCCGCCAGCAGCTCGCGCAGCGACAGCACGCCTTCCAGTCGCCCCTCCTTGTCCGTGGTGTAGATGGCGTGCATCGCCTCGCGGCGCCCGCTTCGGGCAATGATGCGCACTTCCGCCAGCGCATCCTCCACCGTGGTGGAGGCGGGCACCTTCACCACCTCGGTGGTCATGATGCCGCCGGCGCTGTCCGGCTCCCACTTCCGCAGCGCTTCCGTCTCGCGCCGCGTCTCGGCGGGCATCTCCTCGACGATCTCTTCGGCGTGCTCCTCGTCGAGCTCCTCGAGGACGTCGGCACGTTCGTCCGGCGTCATCTCCGTGACGAGCGCCGCCGCCTGCGGCGCCGTCATCGCCTCGAGCACCTCGGTTCGCAGCTCCTCGTCCAGATATTCCAGCACCTGGGCCGCGCGCTCGCGTGGCAGCGCGGCGAGGAAGAGCGGCACCGACTCGTACGGCATCGCCTCGGCGGCCTCGGCGAGGTCCGCCGGGTGCACCTCTTCCGTCTCCGCCGCGATCAGCGACGGCGACTCATCGAGGAGCGCGAGAATGTCTGGCGCGAGGAGGGCGCCGACAGGCCGCTCCTCGGGGTTGTGCGGGGGTGGCGTCATGGCACGTCCTCGGCGGCGGCAACTGAGGCGGCGAGCCCGTCAAAGTAGGACGGCGTACTCGCTTCGGACAAGACGCCAGGTGACGCGCAAACGGCACGCGTCAGAGGAGTGGCAGTCGCCGGCGCTCCTCCGTGCCCTCTTCCACGCTGTAGCCCGCCACGGCGATAGCCTCGCGCAAGGCGTCCATCGTCACCCGGCCGTCGTGCTCGATGGTGGCGTGCCCGATCGTCACGTCGGCGGAATGGATGCCCTCCACCGGCGTGAGCGCGGTGAACACGGCGCGCACGCAATGCTGGCAGCTCATCCCCGAAATGCTGATCCGCGTGATCATGCCCCACGATAACCCGGGTGACGTGACCCTGGAATCCGGGTGCGCCGCGCGTTGACGCTGCTGGTCCCGCCTGAAAGATTGCGAAGGTCCCTCACTCCCAGCTCATGGCCTCCCGCACCGTCGCCTTCCTCGGGCTCGGCGCCATCGGACGTCCGATGGCGGCTCGCCTCGCTCACGCCACCGGCATCTCGCTCGCCGTCTGGAACCGTACCGCCGATCGCGCGGCCTCCTTCGGCCGCGAGCACGGCGCTCGCGTCGCGAGCACGCCCGCGGATGCGGCGCGGGGCGCTGACGTGGTCATCACCTGCTTCCCCGTGTCACCCGACGTCGAGGCCCTCCTCGACGGAACGGACGGGCTCCTCGCCACGATGGCGTCCGGTACTGCCCTCGTCGACTGCACGTCGGGTGACCCGGCTACGTCCCGTCGCATTGCCGCCCGACTCGCCGAGCGGGGGATCGGCTTCCTCGATGCGCCGGTGAGCGGCGGCACCAGCGGGGCGGAGCAGGGGACGCTCACCGTGATGGTGGGGGGCGACGCCGCAGTGCTGGATCGCGTGAAGCCCGTGATCGAGGCGTTCGGGAAGAAGATCGTGCACTGCGGCCCCGTCGGCGCCGGCGACGCGCTCAAGTCGGTGAACAACGCGCTCCTCGCCGTCAACGTGTGGAGCACGGCCGAGGGGCTCGCCGCGCTCGCCAAGGCCGGCGTGCGCGCGGAGGTGGCACTCGACGTCATCAACGCGTCGAGCGGCCGGTCCAACGCGTCGATGAACCTCTTCCCCGAGCGCGTGCTCACGCGCGCCTTCCCGCGCACCTTCCGCGTGGCGCTGCTCGACAAGGACGTCGGCATCGCCGCCGGCGTGGCTCGCGAGCAGAAGGTGCCGTCGCCCCTCATCCAGCTCACCGCCGAACTGTTCCGCATGGCGCACATGGAGCTGGGCGAGGAGGCGGACCACGTGGAAGTCGCGAAGATCATCGAGCGCTGGGCGGGTCAGGAGATCACATGACGGCGCCCGCGACGCGCGATGCGGCCAGCCTCGCCATCCCCGTCAACGAGATCCGGGCGCACTTTCCCGCGCTCGTGCGGCGCGAGGGCAACTATCCGGTGGCGTACTTCGACGGTCCGGGCGGAACCCAGGTTCCGCTCACCGTGGCCAACGCGGTGCATTCCTACCTGCTGGAGCACAACGCCAATACGCACTGGGCATATCCCACGAGCGCCGAGACCGACGCGCTGCTCGCCGAGGCGCGCGACGTCTTTGCCGATTTCCTGCGCGCGACGCCGCCCGACATCTCCTTCGGCAACAACACGACGACCATCACCTTCCACATCGCGCGCGCGCTGGCGCGCGGCTGGAAGGCGGGTGATGAGATCGTGGTCACGGAGCTCGACCATCACGCCAACGTCGCTCCGTGGCACGCCGTCGCGCGCGAGAAGGGGCTCGTCGTGCGCACCGTGCGCCTCGACCCGGCGACCTTCCGCTCGGACTTCGATGACCTCGCGAGCAAGCTCGGACCTCGCACGAAGCTCCTTGCCATCGGGGCGGCCTCCAACGCGCTCGGCACGGTGACCGACGTGCGGCAGGCGTGCGCGATGGCGCACGAGCACGGCGCGCTCACGTACGTGGATGCCGTGCACTACGCCCCGCACCACCTCGTGGACGTTGGCGCCATCGGCTGCGACTTCCTTGCCTGCTCGGCGTACAAGTTCTACGGCCCGCACGTCGGCGTGCTCTACGCAAGGCACGACCTCGCGCAGTCGCTCGACGTCCCGCGGCTCGACCCCGCGCCAACCGAAGCACCGGAGCGGTTGGAGACCGGCACCCTCAATCACGAAGGGATCGTCGGCGCCGCGGAGGCGGTGATGTACCTCGGGACGCTCGCTCGCGGCGGCGCGAGCCGTCGCGAGCGCCTGTCGCGCGCCTTCACCGCATTTCACGCCCGCGGCGAGGCGCTGCTCGCGCGGATGTGGAGCGGCCTCGGCTCCATCCGCGGCGTCACCCTGTACGGGCCGGAGCCGGGCACGCCGCGCACGCCAACGGTCGCATTCACCCTTGCCGGCCGTTCCACGGAGGAGGTCGCGCGGCACCTCGCGCATCGAGGCGTCTACGCCTCCAATGGCGACTTCTACGCGACCACCGTCGCCGAGCGGCTCGGCCGCGGCGCGGACGGGTTCGTGCGCGCGGGAGCCGCATGCTATACGACGGCGGACGAGGTCGACAGGCTCGTGGAGGGCGTGCGGGAATTGGTGTGATCGGGGAGCCGGTGGCATACTGATGACCATGCGTCTTCCTGCCATCGTTGCCTTGCTCGCCGCCGCGCCCCCGCTCCTCGCCCAGGCGCCGAAAATCACCGCGTCCGGCGACCCCTCGGTTCGCGCCGACTCCATTTACCGCCTCGCCGTGGACGCGGCGAAGCATCCCGAGCAGGACATGGTCTACCTGCTCGACGACGGCGTGGTGCGATTGGAGGCCGATGGCACCGGCACGCGCACCTTTCGCCAGGTCATCCAGGTGCTCAAGCCCGCGGCCGCCACGCGCCTGCAGGAGCAGACCTTCTCCTGGTCGCCGCAGCACCAGAAGCTCACCGTCAACTGGGTGAAGGTCGTCAAGCCCGACGGCACCGTGATCAGCGACGCTCCCGCGCAGGTGCAGGAGTCCGACGTACCCGCCGCGCGCAGCGATCCCGTCTACACCGACCGGCGCGTGCGGCGCATGTCGTTGAGCGGCGTCGCCCCCGGAACGCTCGTGGACTTCAGCTACACGCTCGAGGAGCAGAAGCCGTTCATGCCGCGCGACTTCTTCCAGCCCTGGAGCGTGAGCACGGGGCTGCAGGTCGCGCGATCGCGATTCGTCGTGGACCTCCCCTCCGCCGTGACGCCGCGCATCCGCGAGACGAACCTGAACTTCAGGCGCAGCGAGCACGTGGCCGGTGGCCGGCACACCTGGACGTGGGCCACGAGTGACCTGCCGAAGATCACGCCGGAGCCGCTCGCCGCGGACTCCAACGGCGTGTACATGACGGTGCAGGTCTCCTCTCCCATCACCTGGCAGGACATTGCCCACTGGTACGGCGACCTCGCGCACCCGCGCGAAGTGGCGTCACCCACCGTGGCGGCGAAGGTGGATAGCCTCGTGCGCGGCGCCCGCACGCGCGACGACAGCATCCGCGCCGTGCACAAGTGGGTGTCGCAGGATATCCGCTACGTCGCCATCGCCCTCGGCATCGGCGGCTACCAGCCGCGCTCGCCGGACACCGTGCGCGTGACGGGCTTCGGTGACTGCAAGGACAAGGCGACCCTGTTCGTGGCGTCGCTGCGCCACCTCGGCATCGAGGCGTATCCCGTGCTGCTCAGCTCCAACGCCGCGGCACGTCGCGACCTGCCGAGCATCGAGCAGTTCAACCACGAGATCGCCGCCGTCGCCACGGGCAGCGGCTGGCAGTTCGTCGATCTCACGGCGGGCGTGGTACCCTACGGCGAGCTGCCCGTGAGCGAGCAGGGTGGCTTCGCGCTCCTCGTACGCGCGGACGGCAGCGGCGAGGAAGTGACGCTCCCGCGCGCGCCACTCACGACCAATCGCAGTGTCACCGTCGTCACCGGCGTGCTCGATACCGCGGGCATGTTCGACGGCGTCCACGAGGAGATCCTCGACGGCGCCCCCGCGTCGGTGCTACGTGGGCTCTTCTTCAATCCACTCGACTCCGCGCAGCGGAGCAACCTGGCCAACGCTGTCGCGCGGCGTACCTTGGAGGGCGCCGATGGTGACAGCCTGGTCGCGTTCGACGGCCGCGACCTCGCCGCGCGGGCCCGCATGCGCGTGCGGATCCGCCACGGCCGCGCCGCGACGCTCGCCGGCACGACGATGATCCTCCAGTCGCCGCTCGGGAGCATGGCGTCGCTCGCCACGGCGGCAAAGGAGCTGGAGAGCCAGCGGCCGCGTCGGTTCCCGATCGATGCGGCTCGCTTCTGGGGGCCCCGCACGAGCGATACGCGCTACGAGCTCCGGCTGCCCGCCGGATGGCACGCCACGCTCCCGAAGAACGTGACGGCCAGCAGTCCTTTCGGCAGCTACGAATCCACGTACAGCGAGGAGAACGGTGTCCTGCGCCTGACGCGCAGGATCAGCGGGGCCACC
>DASTGQ010000387.1:0-16874 GCA_035718985.1 Gemmatimonadaceae bacterium | reverse complement strand
CACCGGCGCGTGGCGGCGCGCGAGGGCGCTGGCGAACAGCGCGAACATCGCTTCGCGATCGGCGGGCCGGTCGCGGATACCGTCCGGCACCCACGGCACGTCCACGTCGCACAGCAGGTAGAGCGAAGCGCGCCGCTCCCGTTCGGCGCGCTCCACCCAGCGTGGCGACGCGCCGTAGTAGTGCCGCGCGTAGACCACCGTGCTCACGAGGTCGGTGTCGAGGATGAGCAGCCCGCTCCTCAGCTCCCTCGCGCGCTCCGCGGCCGCGTCGGCGAGGCGCATGTGCTCTCGCGCGATGGGGTCGACGTCGTCGGCAGTGAGCGGTCGAGGGGTCCGCTCCGCGTACTCGCGCGACGCTTCGGGGACCCACTCCGCGTCCGCCCAGTCGGCGAGCTGCTGCGCGAGCGACGTCTTGCCGGTGGACTCCGGCCCGATGACGCAGATCCGCACCAGCTCGACGGGCACCGCTCAGGCCGCGGCGAGATCGGCGCGAATGGAGCGGCGCCAGTCGATCCAGCCGCGCACGGCCAGCGCGAGGAAGACGGCGTACAAACCGGCGGTGAGGTAGAGATCCTTGAAGATGAACATGCCCACGTACAGGACGTCCACCGCGATCCACACCAGCCAGTTCTCCAGCAGCTTCCGCGTCATCATCCACTGCGCCACGAGGCTCGTGCTCGAGAGCGCCGCATCCATGTACGGCAGCGCCGCGTCCGTCTCGTGGCGCAGCACGGTGCCGAGCACCAACGAGCCGACCACCGCGATGGCGCCGAGGAGCGCCCCGAGCCGCCGCGTGGTGCGCGTCACGTGGAGCTCCGTGCGCCCCGCCCCGCCGTAGAGCCACTCGTACCAGCCGTACACCGAGAGGATGGCGTAGATGACCTGGAGCCCCATGTCGGCGTAGAGCTTCGCGTCGTAGAAGACGAGCGCGTACAGCACGACGTTGACGATGGCGGTGGGCCAGCTCCAGATGTTCTGGCGCACGCTGAGCCACACGCTGATGGCGCCGACGACGGCGGCGAGCAGCTCGAGCGGGTTCACGGGCGGTACGGGTGCGGGGTCACCCCGCCAAGATAGCGTGCGGCGCGACAGTGCTCACCTGCTGCGCGGTCATCCAGGGTGTCAGCGCGCGCCGGGTCGCGGGGTGATCACCGCGGCGATGACCAGCTGCTCTCCCGTCGCGCGCATGCCGTGCAGCTCGCCCACGTCGTACGTCACGAGGTCGCCGGGGCTCACGGCCCGCTCTCCCGAAGCGCCGCTCACCATGCCATGGCCCGCCACGACGGAGAGCAGCACGGTCGACGTGCTGGTGTGGGGAGCGACCTCCTGCCCCGGGTCGATCCGGAACACGACGGCGCGCGCATCGGGCGAGTCGTGCAGCACGGCCGTCGCCGGTCGATCGCTGCGCCCGGAAACCGCGGCATCTGCGGAGGTGAGTACGGAGACGACGTTCACGCGACCCCCGCGGCAGCGATCGCGTCGTGCAATGCGTGGCGAAGCACCCCGACGTCCACACCGTCGCGATGCGCGGCCTGGGTGATCGCGACGCCGCCGCCGCAGCAGGTGTCGAGCCCGAAGCGGTTGAACACCGGGATCGTCTCCGGATGCGCGGCCACCATCTCGTTCACCGTCACGTTCATGTCGACCGTCTCACTGCTCATCTCATTCTCCTGAAGTGGAAGTGCGGATCCTGCTCACCACGCGCCTGGCGCGATCATCCCCGAATGCCACGCCGGCTCCCAGACGATCCTCGTCTCCACGCCGCAGATGCCGTCGGTCTGCATCACCGCGGCGCGAATGCCGTCCGTGATGATGCGCTCCATCGGGCAGCCGGGCGTCGTCAGGGTATGGGTGATGGCCGCCACGTCGTCCACGATCTCGACGCCGTAGACGAGACCGAGCGTGACGATATCGAGTCCGATCTCCGGATCGATCACCGTAGCGAGGTTGCGCCACAGCAACTCGATGCGCGGATCCGATTCACTCATCGTGCGCCTCGTGTAGTTTGAAGGTGCGGCACTTCGCCGCTCACGTAGTCTCGCCGCACGGGGCTCGCCCCTGCGTGACGATTGTCACAGGTAGCCGCGCTGCCTGCCGCCCTGTACTCGCTCCAGCGCACGATCGCGATGACTTCACTCGACCTGCTCGGGCAGCTCCCGCTTTTCGCCGGCTTTGGTCAGGACGCGCTGGCGCGCCTCGCGGCGCGGTGCGTGACGCGCACCTTCCCCGCCGGCCACGTGCTGTTCACCACGGGCGAGCCGTGTCGCGGACTGTACATCGTGGACACCGGACGGGTGCGCATCTACCGCACGAGCCCATCAGGACGCGAGCAGGTGCTGCACGTCGAAGGTTCGGGTCGTCCCGTGGCCGAGCTGCCGCTCTTCGATGGCGGCGATTACCCGGCCTCGGCGATCACCGAAGTCGAGTCGCGCCTCCTCTTCCTGCCGCGCGCCGAATTCGAGGCGTTGTATCGTGAAAACGCCGACGTGGCGCAGGCGGTGATCCGTACCCTCGGCAAGCGCCTCCGCCATCTCGTGCACGTCACCGAGACGCTCGCCTTCCGCGACGTGGCGGCACGCCTTGCCAGCTTTCTCGCCGAGTACGCCGCGCAGCATGGTACGCCGACGAAGGGTGGCGTCGAGATCGTTCTCGATCGCACACGCGAGGAGCTCTCCTTCGAGCTGGGCACCGCACGCGAGTCGGTCTCGCGCGCCCTCAAGCAACTCGCCGACAAGGGCGTCATCGAGCCGCTGACGAGCCGTCGCATGCGCATTCCCGATGTGACGCGCCTCAGGACGCTGGGGAGGCCGGGAGAGAGGACGAAATACTAGGAGGACCGATGGACCGGAGGACCGGAGGTCCGGAACTACGAAGGGCACACCGATCTGAGTTCGGTGTGCCCTTTCGGTCCTCCGGTCCTCCGGTCCTCCGGTCCTCCGGTCCTCCGGTCCATCCCCTTCGCGCTGCCGGCCCGCTTCGTGCTTTTCCGGGCGGCATGCCACGAGCCGCATCGAAGGAACGCGCTCGCGCCGTGCTGCGCGAACGCTTCGGCCATGCCGATTTCCGGCGCGGCCAGTGGGAACCGATCAAGGCAGTGCTCGAGGGACGCGATGCCCTCGTCGTCATGCCGACCGGGAGCGGGAAGTCCATCGTCTACCAGCTCCCCGCCCTGCTGATGCCCGGCCTCACGGTGGTGGTGAGCCCGCTCATCGCCCTCATGAAGGACCAGCAGGACAAGCTGCAGGCGCAAGGCGTGGATGCGCTCGCCATGCATTCGCACCTGAATGCGGCCGACACGCGCGAGACGGCACGCCAGGTGGCGGAGGGCGAGGGGGAGATCCTCTACCTCACGCCCGAGCGCTTCAAGGACCGCGACTTCTTCGACCACCTGCTCACGCGCACGGTGAGCCTGTTCGTCGTGGACGAGGCGCATTGCGTGAGCCAGTGGGGCCACGACTTCCGCCCCGACTACCTCACGCTCGGCTCCGTCGTTGCTCGGCTGGGCAAGCCGCCCGTGCTCGCGCTGACCGCCACCGCAACGGCCGAGGTGCGCGCCGACATCGCGCGCCAGCTCGGCATGACCGACCCCGCCGTCACCATCACCGGCTTCGCGCGCCCGAACCTGCGCTTCGAGGTGCGGCGCACGGTGAACCAGGCGAGCAAGGACGCCGAGGTGGAGCGCATGCTGGAGGAGAACCGCGGACCGGGCATCATCTACTGCGCCACCATCAAGGAAGCCGAGCGGCTGTTCGAGCAGTACCGCGAGCGGTACGCGATCGGGCTCTATCACGGCAAGATGAACCCGGCGGACCGCAAGGCGTCGCAGGACTCCTTCATGGCTGGCGATCTCACGACGATGATCGCCACCAACGCGTTCGGGCTCGGCATCGACAAGCGCGACCTGCGCTTCGTCCTGCACTATCACTTTCCGGGCTCGGTGGAGTCGTACTACCAGGAGGCAGGACGCGCCGGGCGCGACGGAAAGCCCGCCGTGTGCGCCATCCTCTACCGCGTGGAGGATTCGCGCGTGCAGTCCTACTTCCTCGGCGGCAAGTATCCCGACGTGGAGGAGGCGGCCAAGGTGGCGCTGCTGCTGGAGCAGTATCCCCTCGGCGAGCGCGTGGAGCTGGAGACGCTGGCCGAACGGTCGGGAGTGGCGCGACGCAAGGCGCGGATCGTCCTCGTGCTGCTCAAGCGGCACGGCCTGGTGCGCGAGCATCGCGGTGGCGGCTGGGAGCGGCTGCGCGACCGGCTCACCGCCGTGGACCTCAGCGCCGACCTCACCGACTACGAGGAGCGTCGGCTGCAGGACCGGGCAAAGCTTCGCATGATGGTGGCGTACTGCCAGAGCGCGCGCTGCCGCACGCGGTTCATCCTCGAGTACTTCGGCGAGCCGGTGGAGGAGGACTGGACGTGCGGCAACTGCGATGCGTGCGACGAGCAGCGCATCTTTGCCGAGCGGCTTCGCCGGCGTGGGCCGGAAGCCGAGGCCGCGCTGGCCTGAGGCGGCAGGCACGGCGCGATCGCGAGCTCGTCCTGCTCAGGCGGCGAGCTCGTCGAGACAGCGGAGCAGCTTCTCGTGCTCGTCCGGCAGGCGAATGACCTCGATGCCGGCGCGGTCCGCCAGCGCCGCGCTCAGCCTGCCCTCTCCCCGTGCCTCGAAGACGAGCAGGCGGGCGCCCGTCATGAGCGCTGGCCCGACGAACGCCTCGGCGCACGCGTCGGCATGCTCGCCATCGATGAGGACCGCTCGCGGCCGCACGCGGCGAAGCGCCTCGCGCGGCGCTTCGTGCGGCTCGGAATAGCGTGGCTGGTGTCCGACCAGCTCGACGGCGGCGCCGAGCAGCGCGGCGGCGAGCGGGTCGACGGAGAGGATCAGTACGTCGTTTCGGCTCACGTCGTGGTCCCTGCACGAGGCAGCCAGGGGTGAGGTGCGGGGATCGTGCGGGGACACGCGGCAAGAGGAGGACCATCTGGCCGCAGAGGCGCGAAGCGGCGTGGCCTTGACGCGTGCCCAGCACAGGTAAACATTCGTGTCTCCCACTGCGCCAAGCTCGGCCGAACGGTCGAGCCTCCTTCTCCCCGCAGCGCCTCTCCCGCATGATGATGGCATTCGACTCGAGTCCGAAGCCGCCGAGTCGTCTGGACGACGCCACCGTTGCCGCGGTGCGTGAAGCGCTACGACATTACCTCGGCGATGGCGCCGACCCGAGCACGCTGCAGGGCACGCTGCAACAGATGTCCGCCGAGGCGCGCGCCAAGGAGCTGCGCGCCGAGCAGCTGCTCGTCGTGCTCAAGGAGGTCTGGGGCTCGCTGCCGGAGGTCCGTGCGATGACGGACACCACGGCGCAGGTGCGCACGCTGCAGCGAGTGGTGACGATGTGCATCAAGGAGTACTACCGCCCGTGACGCGCGGGCCGCGGCTGCGCCGCGTCCTGCTCCTCCTCTATCTCCTCGCCGCGTTCGGCGATGCGGCGGGGAAGGCGATCGCCGCCTCGCCAACGGGCAATGCCTTCCTGCGCCAGGTCGTGCACGGGCACCGCGCCGAACAGGCGGTGCAGCGTGACAGTCACCCACGCGGAAACTTCGAGATCTTCCGCACCGCGTCCAGACATCTCTTCACGGGACAGGACCTGTACGCCGAGTACCCGGCGGAACACACGGACCGCTTCAAGTACAGCCCGACCTTCGCCCTGCTGTTCGCGCCGCTCGCCTGGCTCCCCTGGCCACTGGCGCTCTTCCTCTGGAGCGCGCTCAATGCGCTCGCGCTGTTCGTGGCGGTGGAGCGGCTGCTCCCCAAGCGTCAGGCGCTCATGGTGCAGGGCGCGCTGCTGCTCGAGGTGCTGCGCGCGATGCAGAACGCGCAGAGCAATGCGCTCGTCGCGGCGCTGATCGTGTTCGCCTTCGTGGCGCTGGAACGTGGGCGAAGCTGGCGTGCTGCGCTGGCCGTGGTGGTGGGGGCCTGCGTGAAGATTTTCCCGCTCGCCGCCCTCACCTTCGCGATCCCGCGGCGGCGTGCGCTGCGCACGGGTTTCGCCGCGGCCGGTGCCGGCGTGCTGCTGCTCGCTACGCCGCTGCTCGTGGCCACGCCGGCGGTACTGCTCGCGCAGTACCGCTCCTGGCAGGGTGTGGAGCAGGTGGATGCCGGGCAGCGCTGGTTCTCCGTGATGGAGCTGCTGCACCGCTGGTTCGGCGTGAGCTGGCCCAACTGGCCAGTGCAGCTCGCGGGCACGCTGCTCATGCTGCTGCCGCTCGCCCTGCGACGCGAGCGCTGGACGGAACATCGCTTCCGGCTGCTGTACCTCTGCTCGGTGCTGATGTTCGTGGTGCTGTTCAACCACCAGGCGGAACGCGCGAGCTACGTGATCGCCTTCACGGGCGCCGCCATCTGGTTCGCCAGTGAGGCGCGCGCGTGGTGGCGTTCGGCGCTGTTCGCCATCGCGTTCGTGACGATCCCGCTCATGTCCACGCTGATACCGGGCTCCCCGGCGTCACCAACGGCGATGTTGTACCGCCTGGCGGTACCGATGCTGGCGATCTGGCTGGTCGTGCAGGGGGAGCTGTGGCGGACGACAGGAGAAACGGAACGGGCCGCGTGAACGCGGCCCTTCGGGGCGCGGCCAGGCGGCCTGCGGCCGCTGGCTTGCTGTCAGGGCGCTCGCCTGCGGCTCGCTTTCGGGGCGGCGCGGGGGCGCGCCTGTCGGGCACGGCGGTGGGGCGCGGCGTGTCACCGGATGGGTGTGCCGTTCCCGGAAAGGCGGCGCGCAGCGCCGCCGCCCTGACAGCATAGGCAAGCGCAGCGAGCCCGGCGCCCGGAAAGCGCCGCGTTACACGCGGCGCGCCCGGACTAGCTGCGGCGCTCCGCGCCGCTCAGCGACGCCTCGAGGTCGATCTGCACGTTGTTCTTGAGCGCCCCCGACACCGGGCACCCTTCCTTGGTGGCCGAGGCGATCGACTGGAACTTCGCGTCATCGATGTTCGGCACTGAGGCGCGGGTGCGCAGGCGCATCTTCGTGATCTTGAAGCCCTCGCCCACCTTCTCGATCGTGCACGCCGCTTCCGTCTCGATGCTCTGCGGCGCGAACCCCGCCTTCTCCAGCCCCAGGCTCAACGCCATGCTGAAGCACGCGGCCTCGGCGGCGGCGAGCAGCTCTTCCGGGTTGGAGCCGGCGCCGTTCTCGAAGCGCGAGGAGAAGTTGTACTGCCCCTGCAGCCCGGTCGCGCCCTTGAAGCTCCCCTTCCCCTGCTGCAGCCCGCCCTGCCATGTGGCGCTCGCTGTTCTCGTCGGCATCGTCGTTCTCCTCGTGAGTGAGTGCGCCGCGGTGGAGGAGCGCTTGACGCGTCGTCCTCCCTGCGGTTTATGTCCTGCCATGACGCAACCGGCCGCTGAACAGCCGCTTCCGCCGTCCGTGTCGCGGGTGCTGAGCAGGTTCCGCGCCCTCGGGCGCGAAGAAAAGATGCAGGCGCTCCTTCATTATGCGAAGCAGCTCGAGCCGCTGCCCGAGCGCTTTCGCGACCTCGACCGTAGGGAATTCACCGTGCCGGAGTGCCAGACGCGGGTGGACCTCTTCCCCGAGATGCACGACGGCAGGCTGCACTTCTACGCCGACATCAACGCGCGCCAGTCGCCAACCATCGCGGCCTTCCTCGCCATCCTCTTTTCCGCCATCAACGACCAGCCGCCCGAGACCTCGCTCGCCGTCCCGAACGATTTCGTGCGCCAGATGATGGAAGGCATCGGGCTCGCCGGACGCGAAGTCGGACTCAACGCCATGCTCGCCCGCATCAAGCGTTACGCGCGCAACGCGCGCGACGCCGCCGGCTGACGCTTCCCCACTCCGACCCTTCCATGACCGCACCCCGGACGCAGAGCTACGCGAACCACCGGCGCTTCTTCGCGCTGTACCATTACGTGGCGATGCCGATCCTGATCGCCAACCTCGTCGTCACCACCGTGCACGCCGTCCGCTTTCCGTCGGCGTGGACGATCTGGATCGTCGTCGTCTCGTTCGGGCTCGTCGCGGGGCTGGTCGCCAGCCGCACCTCGACGCTCATCGTGCAGAGCCGGCTCATCGCGCTCGAGATGCGGCTACGCCTCGCCGCCACCCTGCCTCCCGAGCTGCGCGCCCGCATCGCCGAGCTGGGCCTCAAGCAGCTCGTCGGCCTCCGCTTCGCCGGCGACGCCGAGCTGCCTGGCCTCGTGGAGCGCTGCCTCGCTGGCGAGCTCACCACCGCGGACGCCGTGAAGCGCGAAGTCCGCGAATGGCGACCGGACTTCCTCCGCGCCTGAATCCATCGTACTCCGGAATGCAACGCATCCTCAGCGCCTGGGCGTGGGTCGCCGCCGTCTCCACCGTCATCTTCGGCTTTCTCTACGTGAGCGCGATCTGGCTCGTCACGGCACCCTTCGACCGCGGCCGCTATCACGCCGGCCGCGCCTTCCGGCAGCTCGCCGTCACCGCGGTGTCGCTCAATCCGCTCTGGCATTTCGAGACCGATGGCGACAGACCCGGCGATCCGCGCCATCCGTACGTCGCCGTGTCGAACCACGAGTCGTACGCGGACATCTTCCTCATCTCGCACTTCCCGTGGGAGATGAAGTGGCTGTCCAAGGACACCATCTTCAGGATCCCCGTGATGGGATGGATGATGCGCATGGCGGGTGACATCCCGATCAAGCGCGGCAAGCGCGAGAGCGTGGTGAGCGCGCTGAAGGGATGTCGCGACCGGCTCGGCAAGCGCGTGAGCGTGATGATCTTTCCCGAAGGCACCCGCTCGCGCACGCCCGAGCTCCTCCCGTTCAAGGACGGCGCGTTCAAGCTCGCCATCGAGGCGCAGGTGCCCATCCTCCCCATCGCCGTCGCCGGCACGCGGCACTGCATGGCCAAGGGGAGCTTCGCCTTCCGGCGTGCGCGCGCGAGGGCGCGCGTGCTGCCGCCCATCCCCACGACGGGCATGACGTCGGCGGACGTCGCCACGCTGCGCGAGCGCACGCGCGAGGTCATCGACGAGGCGCGCCACACGCTGCAGCGCGAGCTCGAGGCGGAGCGCGACGACCGTTCGTCACGCAAGCGCGCCGGATGACCGACGCCGCGCGCGTGGCGCCGCGCACGGAAGAGGAGCTGGAGGAGGCGCTCTCGCGCCCCTCCCCTACGCTCGCCGCCGCCCTCGCGCGCGCCCCCGGCGACATCATCGTGCTCGGCGCGGGCGGCAAGATGGGGCCATCGCTCGCGCGGATGGCGAAGCGCACCGATCCGACGCGGCGCGTGATCGCTGTGTCGCGCTGGTCCGATGCGGCGGCGGCCACTGCACTGGAGAAAGCGGGCGTCGAGATCGCCCGCGCCGACCTGCTCGATCCGCGCGCGCTCGAGGCGCTCCCCGACGCGCCGAACGTGGTGTTCATGGCGGGTCAGAAGTTCGGCACCGCGGGCGACCCGTCCCTCACGTGGGCGATGAACGCCGCCGTGCCGGCGTTCGTCGCCGAACGCTACGTTGGCGCGCGCACCGTGGTGTTCTCCACTGGCAACGTGTACGCGCTCACGCCGGCCACGAGCGGCGGCGCGCGTGAGGACGATGCGCTCGACCCGGTGGGCGAATATGCGTGGTCGTGTCTCGCGCGCGAGCGGATCTTCACCGCGGCCGCGCACCGCCACCGAACGCCGACCGCCATCGTCCGGCTCAACTACGCACACGACCTGCGCTACGGTGTGCTCACCGACCTCGCGACGCACATCCTCGCCGACGAGCCGATCGACCTCGCGATGGGGTTCGTGAACGTCATCTGGCAGGGCGACGCGAACGCGCTCGCGCTGGCGGCTCTCGCGCATGCGACGCAGCCGAAGCCGTTCGTGGTGAACGTCGCCGGACGCGAGGTGCTGCGCGTCGCCGACCTCGCGCGCGCACTCGCCCTGCGGCTCGACCACGCCGAACGCCTCACCGGGCGCGAGGCGGAGGACGCACTGCTGAGCGACGGCGGGCGCATGCACACGGTGCTCGACGACACGCTCATGCCGCTCGACACGCTGCTCGACTGGGTGGCCGACTGGGTCTCACGCGGCGGCCGCCTGCTCGGCAAGCCGACGAAGTTCGAGCGGCGCGACGGGAAGTTCTGACATGCGATCGGGCTCACCCCTTGGCGGGAGCACGTCCGAGGCGCTGCGCGAGCACCTGCTCGCCGGACAGGTCATCCCGGCGCACCCGCTCGCGCTCACGCCGCACCGCACGCTGGACGAGCGGCGTCAGCGCGGCCTGACGCAGTACTACATCGAGGCGGGCGCGGGCGGCATCGCGGTGGCGGTGCACACCACGCAGTTCGCGATCCGCCACCCCGAGCACGCACTGCTGCGCCCCGTGCTGGAGCTCGCCGCGGAGGCATCGCGCGAACGCCGGGCGCACACCACGACGCCATTCGTCCTCGTCGCCGGCGCCATCGGCGACACGCGCCAGGCGGTAGCCGAAGCGGAGCTCGCGGCGTCGCTCGGCTACGACATGGTGCTCCTCTCGCTCGGTGCACTGCGCGACGCGAGCGACGACGCGCTCGTGGCGCACTGCCGTGCCGTGAGCGAGGTGCTGCCGCTCTTCGGCTTCTACCTCCAGCCCGCCGTGGGCGGCCGGATACTGGGCTCCGACTTCTGGCGCCGCCTTGCCGAGAACGAGCGGGTGTGGGCGATCAAGATCGCGCCGTTCAACCGGTATCGCACGCTGGACGTCGTGCGCGCCGTCGCCGATGCCGGCCGCGACGACCTCGCGCTCTACACGGGCAACGACGACAGCATCCTGCTCGACCTGCTGACGCCATTTCCCGTGCGGTCACCGCGCGGCGAAACAACGCGCCACATCGCCGGCGGGCTGCTCGGCCAGTGGGCCGTGTGGACGCGTGGCGCGGTGCGACTGATGGATCGCGTCCGCGCGGTGCGCGCCGGTACCGCCCCGGCGGACGAGGCGATGGCGCTGCTTCGCCTCAACGCGGCGCTCACGGACGCGAACGCCGCGATCTTCGATGCCGCCCACGACTTTGCCGGCTGCATTCCCGGCATTCACGAGGTGCTCCGCCGGCAGGGACTCCTCGACGGCACGTGGTGCCTGGATCCGAGCGAGACACTGTCGCCCGGCCAGCTCCAGGCGATCGATCGCGTGGAGCGGGAGTACGGGCAGTTGCTGGGCGATGGCTGAGAAGCGGTGACCAGTCAAGCGCGCGAAGCGGCTCACGACAGGAGCCGCTGTGGCCCGCGTCTAGCCTTCCGTGCTCGCCTGCTCGTCCTTCTCCCGCTTTTCCGCCGCGCGCTCGAACTTGCTGCGGAAGGTCCCGAGGTCGGTGATCGTCGTGTCGAATACGACGGTGTCGTTCGTGATCTCCCCCGAGTCGCGCAGCTCGTCGAGCTGGGACCGCTGCGCGCAGCGCACCTGACCACGGCCGTCCCGATAGAAGAGGCGGCCGCCGCCCACGAGGTTGACGCCGAGCCCGCCCTGCACGGCCCGCAGTACGCGGAACAGGCCGTCGATGGAGCAGCCGGAAGCTCCGGTGGTGCTCTGATCCACCGCCACGACGAGGAAGCGATCGTCGATCAACTGGCTGCCCACGGTGAGCGGTTCCCCGTGCGCCTTCCAGTTCGCGAGATGGTCACCCACCTCGCGCATCAGCGTGGCAGCGCCTTCCTCGCTCAGGCGCTGATCGCTGCCGAAGATCCAGACGCGAGCGGAATCGGGCAGGGAATCGAAGGGGACGACAGGCATGGGGATATGTGGGTCGAGGATCCGGCGCGCCGGCAGGTGCGAGACGCTCCAACGCAAATTACATGACGCACCGTATGGTGCTCCACCGCCTCGCGCGGCTGCGCTGGCGCAGCTCGTGCCTCCGATGCGCCGCATGAACGAATCTCTCGCCCTGCGCCTCGTCGGCCTGGGCTCCGGCGCGGGGATGCTCGTCCTCGCCGTCGCCACGCAGTCTCGCGCCGTGCAGCGGGTGGACGGCACGATCGAGCGCGCGGTGGCGCCGCGGCGCCCGCGCATCGCTCGTGCGGCGCGCATCGGAACCCTGCCCGGCGAGCCGTACGCGCACTGGCCGATCGGAGCCGCCGTCGTCACCACGGTGCTGCTCTGTCGCGGTGGCCCGGTTCGGCACGCCGTCGTGCCGATGGCGGGCGCCTCACTGGGTGCGATCCTCACCCACCACGCGGTGAAGGCGCTGTACCAGCGCGTGCGGCCGCGTCACGCCGTGCTGCGCGGGAAGACCGAACCGGCGTATCCGAGCGGCCATACCGCCGACTCCACCGCCGTGCTGGCGACGGGTGCCTGGCTCCTCGTTCGCGAGGATCTCGTGGATCCCGCTGTCGCCGCACCCGTTGTCGCCGCGCTCACCCTCGGCGTCGGTGCGAGCCGGGTCGCGCTCGGCATGCACTGGTCGAGCGACGTGGTGGGCGGCTGGCTCACGGGGATCGCCGTCGCGTCAGGATGCGCGCTGGCGTACGAGCGGTTGAGAGACGATTGAGCTGACAGCGACGGATCTTCGCGTCATCACATTCGCGCTGGGCCCCGTTGGTCCGATCTCTCCTACCCGAGGGTCGCCCGCAGTGCCCCCTCCAGGGTGGGATACTGGAAGTCGAACCCTGACGCGGAGAGCGCGGCGGGCAGCGCGCGCTGGCTGGCGAGGATCGTCTCGCGCGCCATCTCGCCGTACAGGAGCTCCAGCGCCACGGCGGGCACCGGGATCACGGCGGGCCGAGTGAGGACGCGACCGAGCGTGGTGGCGAAGTGCAGGTTCCGCACGGGGTTGGGCGACACGAGGTTCACCGGCCCGCTCACGCTGTCCACGAACAGCGCATGCTCCATCGCGTGCAGGTGGTCCTCGAGCGCGATCCAGCTCATCCACTGCTCACCGCTTCCCAGCGGGCCGCCCATGCCGAGCCTGAAGGGCGGGAGCATCTTCGCCAGCGCACCGCCCTTTGCGGAGAGCACGACACCGGTCCGCAGCAGCACGACACGCACGCCGGCCTCCGCGGCCGCGGCAGTTGCGCGCTCCCACTCCACGGTGACGCCGGCCAGGAAGCCGGAACCTGGCGCACTCGATTCGCTGAGGACCTCGTCGCCGCGACTGCCGTAGTACCCGACCGCCGAGGCGTTGAGCAGCACGCGTGGCCTGGGCTCCATCGCCGCGATGGCGCGCGCGAGGCTCTGCGTTCCCGCCACGCGGCTGTTGCGGATGTCGCGCCTCCGCTCCGCCGTCCACCGCTTGGCGATCGGAGCGCCAGCCAGGTTCACCACGGCATCCACGCCCCGCAGCGCTGGGGTGGCGAGCTCGCTCCGCTCGGCGTCCCAGACGACGTCGCCTTCACGCGCGTCCCTCGGTGAGCGCACGAGGCGACGCACGGTGTGGCCATGCGCACGCAGGCGCTCGACGAGCGCGGAGCCGATCAGCCCGGTGGCGCCGGTGATGGCAATGCTGATGGGCGCCTGGGAGGCAAGCGGGTCGGGAAGCACGACCGCGCGGGGCGCAAGATGCGCGCCCCCTCAGGGTGCAACGGAGTCCAGCAGCAGTCGAGCCACCTGCTCCACCACGGCGCGCCGCCCATACACGCCGCTTCGCACGCGCAGCCGCAGCTCCGCGACGCGCTCTTCCGGCGCGAGTCCGGGAATCTCCCGCACCGGCACCAGCGGTACGACGACCTCGAGGTGTTTCTTCAGGCGCATCTCCTCGTCTCGCTCATGACGGGTTTCGCCGCGTTCTCCTGGCACGGTGACTCTCCTCCTCAGTATCGGCCGCGGGAGCACTGGTCACGAGTCACCAGCGCCCGTCGTCCGCTGCGTGTAAGTGTCGCCATGCGCCGCCCGGGCACGACCGGCGGGGCACAATGCCCTCCCTGTGGCGAACTTCTGGACACCTTCCGCTAGAATTCTCCGAAGCCGCACGGCGCTCGGTCGCCGTGTCCCACCGCCCTCGCCCTCCGCATGGCGACGATTCTCTACCTGGACGACGAGCCGGCCATCGGCCTGATCCTCGAGGATACCCTCGAGCGCGCAGGGCACGTCGCCATTGGCGCGCGCACGGTGCCGGAAGCGCTGCAGGCGCTGGCTCGCAGCCCGGTGGATCTCATCATCTCCGATTACCGCATGCCGGGGCTGACGGGGCTCGAGTTCCTCGAGCTGCTTCGCGCGGAAGGGCACGATACGCCGCTCATCATGCTCACGGGCTATGCCACCATCGAGCACGCGGTGGAGTCCATCAAGGCAGGGGCGATCGACTACATCACCAAGCCCGTGCGTCCCGAGCAGCTCGAGCTGTCGGTCGCCAAGGGACTCGAGGTGGCGCGCCTTCGCCGCGAGAACGACGCGCTGCGCCGCGAGGTAGTGGAGTTCCGCAACGAGCGCACGATCATCGGCGACAGCCCGCAGATCCGCCGGCTGCTGCAGACGGTGAACACTGCTGCGCCCTCGCGCGCCACCGTGCTGCTCCAGGGTGAATCGGGCACCGGCAAGGAGCTGTTCGCGCGCGCCATCCACGACGCGAGCGACCGGCGCGACGCCCCGTTCATCAAGCTGAATTGCGCCGCGCTCCCCGAGGGGCTCGTCGAGAGCGCACTGTTCGGCCACGAGAAGGGCGCGTTCACGGGCGCCATCCGGCGCGTGCAGGGGGCCTTCGAGCGAGCCGACCGCGGCACCCTGCTGCTGGACGAGATCGGCGAGATGCGCATCGACCTGCAGGCCAAGCTGCTGCGCGTGCTGCAGGAGCAGGAGTTCGAGCGCGTGGGGGGCTCGCAGCCCATCCGTGTGGACGTGCGCATCATCGCCACCACCAACCGCGACCTCGCGGCGCGCGCCAACGAAGGACAGTTCCGCCAGGATCTCTACTTCCGGCTCAGCGTGATGCCCATCCTCCTTCCTCCGCTGCGCGAACGGCGCGACGACATCCCGCTGCTCGCGCACCGCTTTGCGCTGCGCACGGCAGCCGAGTTGGGAAAGGACGTGCGCGGGCTCGCGCCCGCCACCATCGCCATGCTCCAGCGCCACGACTGGCCGGGCAACGTGCGCGAGCTGCAGCACGCGGTGGAGCGAGCCGTGATCCTCTCCACCGAGCCGGTGCTCGGTCCCGAGGCCTTCGACCCGCAGCGATTCGGCCTCGCCCTGCAGGGCGGCAACGCCTCGTCCGGTGACGACCTCCAGCCGCACGCGCCGGGATCGTCCAGCCCGGAGCACTCCGCCAAGGCCGTCGTGCTCGACTCGCTCAACCTGGCCGACGCCGAGCGGCAGCTCATCGAGCGCGCCCTCGCGACGAGCAACGGCAACCGCACCCGCGCCGCCGAGCTCCTCGGCATGAGCGTGCGCACCCTGCGCCACAAGCTGAACGTCACCGCCACGCGCGACGACTGACACTCGGCAAAGATTGCTCGGCAAAATCTGCCGAGCGGCAGGAATTGCCGAGCGACTCAAGCAGCGTTGGGTGTGCCGGAATTCGCGCGCTGACAGTGCCGAAGGCGTTGCACGGGAAGAACTTGCGGAATTGCCAGCCGCCTCGTTGCCGGAGCCGCTTGGACCTCGCGCGCGCGGCCTCCATCCTGCCTTTACGCCGGCCAGTCAATGCCCGGCTCGCTATTCCCTCCTCTCCGGGCATCCTCTTCCGGCGCGTTCCTGCGCCACCCTCCGATGCCGGAGCTCGCGATGGAATCCCAGCCACTCTGGTCGGCCTGCGCCGCTGGTGACACCGACGCTCGCAACGCCCTGCTGCGCGCGAACCTCAGCCTCGTTCATCACGTGGCGCGCAAGCTCGCGCGCAGCCTGGCGGACGAGGCCGACCTCGACGAGCTGGTGAGCGCGGGGACGATGGGGCTCATGAGCGCGGCGGAATCGTTCGATCCCTCCCGCGGGCTCGCCTTCAGCACTTTCGCCGTGCCACGCATCCGCGGCGCCATCCTCGACGAGCTCCGCCGGCAGGATCACGTGCCCCGCTCGGTGCGTCGGAAGACGCGCGAGATGGGCCAGGCGCGGGAGCGGCTCATGCGCACGCTCGGTCGTGAGCCGTCGAGCGTCGAGCTGGCCGACGCGCTCGGCGTCGATCTCGGCACGATCCACCGCTGGACATCGGACGTCGAAGGCGCGGTCCACCTTCCCCTGGACGGGCACACGCGCGCGACACGTGACGAGCGGACGACCCGCGCCGAGGTGCTGGGCGAGGAAGTGGAGCTCGTGGACGAGCGCCTCGCGCGCGAGGGCGAGCTCGCGGTGCTGCGCGACGCGATGCTCGAGCTGGACGACCAGGAACGTACGGTGCTCGCGCTCTACTACTTCGAGGATCTGCGCTGCCGCGAGATCGGCGAGCTGCTCGGCGTCAGCGAGTCGCGCGTGTCGCAGGTGCGCAATCGCGCGCTGTCGCAGCTCCGGGCTGTCCTCACGCCGCTGCTCGCCTGCGCCTGATCAGCCGCGCGCGGGCGCCTCGCGTTCGCGCTGCCGCAGGACGAGCAACGACGGCAGGGTGAGGACCAGCGCGTCGCCGTCCCGCGCGAGCATGCCGCCACAGAGCGCCGTCATCTCGGCGCCATAGGCGCCGCCATCGGACGGGGTGACGATGCGCAGCCGGACCTCGCGCTCGTCGCTCGACAGGTGGAAGGAAGCGCGCGTCGTCGCCGCAGCGGCCGCCTCCTTGGCGACATCCACGAGCACGAGCATCAGGCGGAGCAGTGCCCAGCGCGGCGCCCGCACCGGCTGCATCGCGTCCTCCATGACCACCTCGCACTCCACGAGGCGCATCCGCGGATGATGAGCGTGCAGGGCGAGCGCGTCGTCCAGCACGGGACGCATCTCGAGCGCCTCCGGCTGGTGCGGGCGCGGGGGCATGAGCCCGATCATCGCGGTGGCGGCCTGCAATCGCCGCACTTCCGTCGTGA
>DASTGQ010000386.1:0-3255 GCA_035718985.1 Gemmatimonadaceae bacterium | reverse complement strand
CTTCAAGAAGGCGATCTGCATCGCCCAGCCATCGTCGCTTTGACAGATGCCGCCGCGCCGAGCCTGATGCAGCGCATCCATCACCTCGCCGTAGACGTCGAGCTGGAGCTGGTTGCTTGCGCCGTTGCCGATGCGCACCGGACGTGAATTGCGAAAGCCCGATAGCCACGGCACCTCCCATTCCACCAGCCTCCGCTCGCCGGCGATGCCGTACATGATCTGAGCCTGTTCGGGGCGGCCGGCGACGGCGCGCAGCAGCCACTCCCGCCAGGCCGCGGCCTCCTCGTAGTAGCCGGCATTCATGAAGGCGAGGAGCGTGAGCGTCGCATCGCGCAGCCAGCAGAACCGGTAGTCCCAGTTGCGCACGCCGCCGATCCATTCCGGCAGCGACGTTGTGGGGGACGCCACGATGCCCCCGGTCGGTGTATACGTCAGCGCCTTGAGGGTGAGCAGTGAGCGCTGCACGACCCCGGGCCACTCACCACGGTACGTGCAGCGAGAGGCCCACTCCCTCCAGAACTGCTCCGTGCTCTCCAGCGCCGGCCCCGGATCGATCGGGTCGCTCGGCGGCAGGTGCGAGGGCGACCAGGTGAGCACGAAGCAGCGCTGCTCGCCTTCGTGGACATCGAAGTCGCTCACCGACGTGAAGTTCTCGCCATGGAACTCCACGTCGGCGAGCAGCGTGATCATGTCGGGGCCGGCGACGGCGCGGAGGCGGCCGTCGTCCAGCCGCGTCACCCACGGCACGGCGGACCCGTAGTCGAAGCGCAGCACGAACTGCATGCACATGCGCACACGACCGCGCGTGCAGTGCACCATGCGCACGAGGTCGGAGTTGTTGCCGGCGCGTCGTCCCCCGGTCGGCATGAAGTCCGTGATGACGACGTTGCCGTTCTCGCACTCGAACGTCGTATCGAGGACCATTGTGCCGTCGCGGTATCGACGCGACACCTTGCGCACGCCGTTCGTCGGCGCCACGCGCCAGCGCCCGTGCTCCGGCCCGCCGAGCAAGGCAGCAAAGCACGCATCGGAGTCGAAGCGCGGCCAGCAGAGCCAATCGATCGAGCCGTCCAGCGAGACGAGCGCCGCCGTCTCACAGTCGCCGATGAGTGCGTAGTCCTCGATGCGCGCCGGGGTCGGCATCTGCGTCACCGACCCCGCCGGGCACGTCGCATCACGCGGGAAGCTCGATGGTGACGAGGCTCCCGGAGCCCGGCTCACTTTCCACGCGGATGCTTCCGCCGTGCGCCTCGACGATCCCGCGCGCGATGGGGAGGCCGAGGCCCGCACCGTGTCGCGGACCGTTCGGGCCCTCGCTCGCCACCTGGAAGAAGCGATCGAAGATGCGCGGCAGCTGCTCGGGAGGGATTCCCTCGCCGGTGTCGGCGACACTGATGATCACGCCCCGCCCCCCACGCTGCACTCGGATGGTCACGCGTCCGCCATCAGGGGTGAACTTGAGCGCATTGCCCACCACGTTCGACAGCACCTGCGTGATTCGCTCCGGATCGGCATCCACCTCCGGCAGGTCCGGATCGTAGTGCTCGCGCAGCGTCACGCCGGCCAGCTCGGCGAGGGGGCGCATGGCTTCGAGTGCGCCGACCACGAGCAGCCGCGGGTCCACCTGCCGCAACGACACGCGCAGTCGTCCCGCCTCGATGCGGGTGACGTCCAGCAGGTCCTGGATGAGGGTGTCCATCTGTGCGGCTGCCTGCTGCATCACGCGCACGCGTTCCACGATGTCTTCCGGCACGCGACCCGACGCCGCGTCGGCGAGGATGCTGGCGGCGAGCATCTTCACCGCATTCGCCGGGTTGCGCAGGTCGTGCGACACGATGCCCAGCATGTCGTCGCGCGCCTGGATGGCCTGGCGCAGCGCGTCCTCGGCCTTCTGGCGGGCACTGACGTCGCGCAGCACGGCAGCGTACACGTTATGGCCGTCCACCTGCATCCGCTGGATGCTGGCTTCGGCCGGAAACTCCTCGCCCGACTTTCGCAGCCCGCTGATCTGCTGGCGCTCGCCCATCAGGCGCGCCTTGCCGTGCGCCGCACCGAACCCTTCCACGTGCCCGCGGTGCTGCGGACGGTACCGCTCCGGAAGGAGCATCGCGAGGTACTTGCCGCCTACCTCGTCGGCGGTCCAGCCGAAGATCTGCTCGGCGCCCTGGTTGAAGAAGATGATCCGCTGATCCTCGTCCACCGCGATCACCGCGTCAGCGGAAACGGCGAGGAAGCCGGAGAAGAGCTCCGGCGGCAGCGTCCGGTGCATGGCTGCCCGGTCGACGGCATGGATGGCATCACGCATCTGAGAAGAAGCTATCGCGGCGACGTCTGCCAATCGAGCCTGAAAGTCGGGAGTTTTCCGGACATCGCGTCGGGCGCCAGCGTCGCAGGCTCCGGCGACTGCCCGACAGTGGGCAGCCCCGAAGACGGCGAAGTTCAGGTCGTGAAATTTCCACACCAGATCATTCGCCCGATGCCAAACGAGACCCACGACACCGAGCTGCCCTTCGCCGCACCCGTTGCGACGCCAACGACCCGTCGCGGCTTCCTGCGCACCGCCTCGCTGACGGCGTTGAGTGCCGGCGCGCTGGCGGCATGCGGCAAGACGCCCGTAGCCAAGGCCGCCATCGAAGAGACGCCCGCCGCTCCGCCACCACCACCCCTCTCCCCTCGCGCCGCGGCCGAGGAGATGGACGCGATGCACGAGAAGGTCATGAAGGCCTTCCCCGCCAGGACCGAAGGCAAGGGCAACCAGCTGCTGAAGCCCCGCCTCGAGAAAGGGGTCAAGGTGTTCGACCTCACGGCAAGCGTGGTCCAGTGGGAGCTGGAGCCCGGCCGCAAGAGTGAAGCGTGGACGTACAACGGCGTGGTGCCCGCGCCCCAGATTCGCGTGACCGAGGGCGACCGCGTCCGCATCAACCTGAAGAACGAGCTGCCCGAGTCCACGGCGATCCACTTCCACGGGCTCGAAGTACCGAACGACCAGGATGGTGTAACGTTCATCACCCAGAAGCCGGTCAAGCCGGGTGACAGCTACACCTATGAGTTCACCGTGCCCAACGCCGGCTCGCACATGTACCACTCGCACCACAACTCCGCCAAGCAGGTGGGGCTAGGGCTGCTGGGGGCCTTCATCGTGGAGCCGAAGGACAAGGCGAGCGAGCCGAAGGCGGACGTGGACTACGTGCTCATCCTGAACGACGGGGCGCACGGCTTCACACTCAACGGGAAGAGCTTCCCGGCGACCGAGCC
>DASTGQ010000385.1:0-7700 GCA_035718985.1 Gemmatimonadaceae bacterium | reverse complement strand
TGGAGCAGGCATTTACTGCGGTCTGACCCGCTAGGCCGCCTGCGGCGGCCTGCTCGTCGGACCGGGCGAAGCCCGGCGAGCGGGTCCGACACTTTCCGCGCTCACCGCACGTAGTCGAGCCTATCCACCGTCCAGGAGCGCCGGTCAATGCCCACGCCACTCCCCCAGATCTCCTCCCGCGCCTGGGAGCACCCCGCGGATCGCGCCGCGCTCGACACGCTGCGCGCCATCCCGGGCTTCGACGAGGTAGTGCGCAAGGTGGCCGGCTTCATCAGCGAGCGTGGCGTCCGGCAGCTCTTCCTCGCGAACGCCGTCCAGGTCGGGCCGACCCAGCGTCCCGCGCTCAATGCGCTGCTCGGCGATGTGTGCCTCACCCTCGACTGGCCGGAGCGGCCCGAGCTCTACGTCACCCAGTCGCCCGAGGTGAACGCGTGGGCCATCGGGTTCGAGCGGCCATTCATCGTCATCTCGTCCGGCGCGCTTGAGCTGCTCGAGAGTGACGACGAACGCCGCTTTCTCCTGGCTCACGAGCTCGGGCACATCATGAGCGGCCACATGCTCTACCGCACCGTGGCCCTGGTCATCCTCGCCATCGGCTCGCTCGCGCTCTTCCCGGTGGGATTGGCCATCCTTCCCTTCCAGCTCGCGCTGCTCGAGTGGCATCGCAAGAGCGAGCTGTCCACCGATCGCGCCGCGCTCCTCGCGGTGCAGGACGTCGTCGCCGCGCAGAGCGCCTTCATGCGTCTCGCCGGCGGTCGAGACTTCGGCGACACGACGAGCGTTGGGGAGTTCATGCGCCAGGCTGCCACCTACGAGGTGAGTGGTGACGGCTGGGACCGCATGTTCCAGCTGCTCAACACCGTCTTCCGCCAGCACCCATTCCATACGGTGCGGGCGGGCGAGCTGGAACGGTGGCGGACCGGCGGCGACTACGACGCGATCGTTCTCGGCAACTACATCCGACGCGGCGACCCGGAGCCCGGGCTGCGCACCGACTATCGCGAGGCCGCCGACTACTACTCCGGCAAGGCACGCCGCGGGATGTCGAGCGTGGAGGACGCATTCGGCCGCGCACGCGACGCGTTCCGGGATGCGTGGAAGGGATCGGGGCCGAGCACGACTGGCAACTGACCGACTGCGGACAGGAAGCACTCCGTACCTGGCACCAGGTACGGAGTGCTTTTTTGCCGGTTGGCGGCAGGTCGCCTTGGTGATCCTGTCGTCCACGCCGGCCTCACCTGGCGCACGCCCTATATTCCCGCCATGCGCGTCCTGATCGTCGGCGGCGGTGGCCGCGAGCATGCCCTGGCGTGGAGATTCAAGCGGGACGATCCCTCCGTGGAGATCCTCGCCGCGCTCGGAAATCCCGGCATCGCCGAGCTCGGCGAGTGCGTTCGGGTGCCCGCGACGGACATCGAGGCGCTGGCGCGCCTGGCGGCTGACCGCCGCGTGGACCTCACCGTCGTCGGCCCCGAAGCACCACTCGCCGCGGGCATCGTGGACCATTTCCGCGGCGCCGGCCTCCCCATCTTCGGCCCGACGCGCGCAGCTGCCGAGATCGAGACGTCCAAGGCGTACGCCAAGCGGCTGATGCTCGAGGATGGAATCCCGACTGCGCGAGCCGAAGTCCACACCGATGTGTCCTCCGCGGTCGCCTGCGCGCACCGGTTCGGCGCGCCGGTCGTGATCAAGGCTTCCGGCCTGGCTGCCGGAAAGGGCGTCATCGTCTGTCAGGCGCTGGATCAGGCGGAGGCAGCGATCGTGGACATCCTCGAGGACAACCGGTTCGGCGACGCGGGTGCCGAAGTGCTCGTGGAGGAGTTCATGGAGGGCGAGGAGCTCTCCGTCTTCGCCCTCACGGACGGCTCCTCGTTCATCATCCTGCCGAGCCTGCAGGACCACAAGCGCCTGCACGACAAAGACATGGGACCCAACACGGGGGGCATGGGCGCGTATCTCCCGGTCACCGTACCGTTCCCTGATCGCTCGGTCAGCGGCGGAGCTGATCACTTGTCCAGCCTTCAGGATGAGATATCGACGAGGATCATTGCTCCCACGCTCGGTGGTCTGGCTGCGCGAGGTCGCCCCTTTACCGGGTTGCTGTACGCCGGCCTGATGCTCACGCGGCTCGGTCCGAAGGTTGTGGAATTCAACTGCCGCTTCGGCGATCCGGAGACGCAGGCACTGATGCCCGCACTCCGGATGGAGCCTTCGCTGCTGCAGATCATGGCCGAGATCGCCGCTGGGTCACTCGGACGCAGGGCGGCAACGGCCACCGTCTCGCTCGTTGGCGCCTGCGTCACCACCGTTCTCGCCGCCGCGAACTATCCGGATACTCCTCGTACGGGCGACCCGATCGAACTGCCGCCGATCACCGAGGATGGGGTAGTGCTCTTCCACGCCGGCACGGCCCGGGACGCAGAGGGGGGCCTCATCACCGCCGGCGGGCGCGTGCTCGCCGTGAGTGCAGTGGCGCCTGACATCGCGCTCGCGCACCAGCGAAGCCTGGATTACGCCCGTCGAGTCCACTTCAGCGGCTGCCAGCTCCGGACCGACATCGGCTGGCGGGAGATCGCGCGAAAGAGGTAGGTCTGCAGGTGCGCACGCGAGAGGCTCCCTCCTGGTGAGGAGGAACCGCCGACCGACTCCGCGCCCGCTCACCCGCGATCCCGCCCTCCCAGCCCCTTTCCCGCCTACTGCGTTGCCTGAGCTTCCCGAAACCGAGACCATCGCTCGCGACCTCGATCGCGAGATTCGCGGACGCACCGTGAGGGGGGTCGAGGTGACCAAGCCCGACGTCTTGCGCGAGGTCTCGTCCGCCGAGCTGGCGCAGCGGCTCACTGGCGCGAAGGTGCTCCGCAGCTGGCGTCGCGCCAAGTTGATCGTGCTCGACCTCGACTCCGGAGACCGCATCGTCGTTCAGCCACGGTTCACGGGTGCGCTGCTCCTCAGCCGCGGCGCGCTTCCGGCGGACGAAGCGCCGTACTCGACGCTGCGACTCCGGCTCGACGACGGCAGAGACCTCCACTATCGCGACATCCGTCGGCTGGGGACGGTGACGCTCATGTCGCCCGAGCGCTGGGAGGCGTACTCCGCAGGTCTGGGCACCGAACCCCTTGACCCGGCGTTCTCGCCCGAGCATCTATCGGGAATTCTTCGGGGCTCCCGCCAGGCGGTGAAGAAGGTGCTCATGGACCAGCGGCTCGTGGTCGGAATCGGCAATATCTACGCAAACGAGGCATGCTGGCGCGCCGGCGTCGACCCCTCGCGCGCGGCACGCAGCCTGGATGCGGCCGAAGTCGAGCGACTGCACGGTGGCATCGTCAGCGTGCTGCGGGACTCTATCGCCGCGCGCGGAACGTCGTTCCGTGACTACCGTGATGCCTCCGGCGGCAAGGGCGACTTCGTCCGCTCACTCGCCGCATATGGTCGCGGTGGAGCGCCATGCCTGCGCTGCGGTGCGCGCCTGGTCGAGACCCATGCCGTGGACGGACGTTCCACCGTGCTGTGCGCGCACTGTCAAAGGTAGAGCTCCTCCGTCCTCCGACGTCCGACGCGCAGCTCGCCGAGATGCGCGCGCACGTGCGCGCCCATGCGCAGGACCGGCCTGGCGTGTACCGCATGCTCTCCCCCGACGGAGAGATCGTCTACGTCGGCAAGTCCAAGCGCGTGCGCACGCGGCTGCTCAGCTACTTCCGCTGCGCGTTCCCGGAGGAGAAGGGCGCTCGCATCGTCCGCGAGGCCGACCGCATCGAGTGGGATTACACCCCGAGTGAGTTCGCCGCGCTCCTCGAGGAGCTGCGGCTCATCAAGCGGTTCCGGCCGCGCCTGAACGTGGCCATGAAGCGCGATGCGCGGCACTTCGCCTTCATCAAGCTGACGCGCGGCCCGGCGCCCAAGCTGCTCGTCGTGCGCGGCGCCGGCGCCGACGATGCGCAGGTCTACTACGGTCCCTTCCACGGCGCGCAGCGCGTCACGGAGGCGGTGCGCGAGCTGAACGACGCGCTCGGTCTCCGCGACTGCCGGCTCGACCAGCCGATGCACTTCGCCGACCAGCGCGAGCTGTTCCAGCTCTTCCCGCGCACGCCGGGCTGCATCCGGTTCGAGATCAGGAAGTGTCTCGGGCCGTGCGTCGGTGGCTGCTCGGCGCAGCAGTACGACGATCGGGTGACGCTCGCGCGTGCGTTTCTCGACGGCGCCGACGATGGCCCGATGGATTCTCTGCGCGGCGAGATGCAGTCGGCGAGCGACGCGCTCGAGTTCGAGCGCGCGGCCATGCTGCGCGACAAGCTCCAGCGGCTCGAGGCACTGCGCGAGCAGTTCATCCGATTTCGCTTTGCCGTCGAGACGCTCTCCTTCGTGTACCCTGTCGCGGGACACGAGGGCGACGACCGCGTGTACCTCATTCGTCGCGGCCGCGTTCGCGGGGAATCCACCATGCCGCGCAGCGAGAGCGAGCGCATCCGCCTGCTCGAGATGGTGGAAGACGTCTTCAGTCCCGTGGAGCGCGACTCGGCACAGGTGCCATCCCACGAGGTCGACGAGCTCCTGCTCCTCTCGTCCTGGTTCCGGCGTTTCCCCGCCGAGCTCGCGCGCTCGCGGCAGGCGAACGCATTCGTTGCGGAGCCCCCGCCGCTCGCCTACGACCCTGCCACCGACCCGCTGTTCGGGGACGTCGCCGCGTCGTCCGCGGCGTGACGCGACGCTCCCGACGCGTGGCCGCAGTTGGCGAGGCTCTTGCATTTCCACCCTGCTGGCGACCGATGCACGGCCGCCAGAGCCGGGGATGTGATGGCGACCGCGTGGCAACCGACGACTCTCGTGCAGTGCATCAGCGTGAAGCCGTGGCTCACCTACCCGGGATGTGACGAGCCCGGTGGCTGTCACGACCTCACGCTGGGCCGCATCTACCAGATGCTCGGCGTCGAGGCGAACGGCAGCTTCTATCGCATCCTCGACGATTCCGGCGACGACTTCCTCTATCCCGCGTCGCACTTCCGGCCCGTGTAGCAAGCAGCGGCTTCCCGACGCGTTGGCCGAGCCCGTCGACAGCCAATGCGTTGGGTTACTTGAGCTCCACGATCTCCACCGCAACGCGGTCGCCGTCGATCTGGAGCAGGCCGATGCTCGGCTCCAGTCGGAAGCGTCGAGCGCCGGCGGCCCCGGGGTTCACCACCAGACGCCCTTCAGCGTGGGACACGTGCTGCCGGTGCGTGTGACCGTAGACGATCACTTGCGCCGGATAGCGTGCGAGGAGCTTCTCCGCCGTGGGGCTCCCGACCTCGTGGCCGTGGCTCACGTGCACGGTCACGCCGTCGAACTCCCGATCGATTGCCGCGGCGAGGCGGGGATCGCCCGGCATGTCCGTATTGCCGTAGACGGCAAGGACCGGCGCGATCAGCCCGAGCTCGTCGAGCACCTCGTCGCCACCTACGTCGCCAGCGTGGAGGATCAGCTCCACGTCCGCCAGTGCGGTGTGCAGCTCCGGACGCACGAGCCCATGGGTGTCTGACACGAGGCCGATCAGCACGTGGCCACGATCCTGGTGCCGACATGCACCGCCGCGATGCCGAAGGTGAGTGACTCCCAGGTCACGCCCGCGAAACCCGCTGCGGTCATTCGTGCCGCGAGTGCGGGTTCGGCGGGAAAGCTGGCGACGGAACGCGGGAGGTAGCGGTACGCGGTACGATGGCCACTGATCATGCCGCCGATCAGCGGGAGCACGTGGTGGAAGTAGAGCTGGTACGCCCAGCGCACGAGCGTGCGGCGTGGCGTGGTGAACTCGAGGATCACGAATCGCGCGCCCGGCCGCAGCACGCGATTCACCTCGCGCAACGCCGCGTCGAGCGATGCCACGTTGCGAATGCCGAATGCCACGATCGCGCCATCCATGCTCGCGTCGGGCAGCGGGAGCTGCTGCGCGTCCGCCGCGACCGGTGCGAGCACCGCAACCGGCGCCTTGCCCGTTCCACCGCGCAGCATGGCCGGCGCGAAGTCCGCACCCACGATGAACCCGGTGAATTCCCGCTCAGCGGCGAGCTGCGCACCCACGTCCAGCGTGCCGGCACAGAGATCCAGGTACCGGCCGTCCGGCACGCGCGTCCAGGCGAGTGCGCGCAGCGCGTGCCGGCGCCAGCGCCGGTCCACGTTGAAGCTCAACAGGTGGTTGAGCAGGTCGTAGCGGGGCGCGATCTGTTCGAACGTCGCACGCACGTAGTCGCGCTTCTCTGCACCACCTTCGGCGGCGGCAGTGGCGCGGCGCTCTTCCAGCGTCTCCGTCATGCACCAAAGCTCGCCGCCGCGAATCGCCTCGACAAGCGCGCAACTGGATTGCACCGTGGGCGACACGTAGTTTTCCGCTGCCGCGCCCGTCCTTGTGCGCGCTCCTTCCACGCCGACGTGATCCGAGCCCTCGATCTCGCCAACCTTCCCGATGCCGACGTCGTCGCCCTCGCGCTCGAGGGGCGGGATGCGGCGCATCGGGAGCTGATCCGGCGATACGAGCGTCCGGTCTTTTCCCTCGTGTTCCGCATGGTGCGCGACCGCGAGCTGGCCGAGGACCTCACGCAGGACACCTTCGTGAAGGTGCTCTCGCATCTCGACCGCTATCGCGCCGACTTCAAGTTCTCGTCGTGGCTGTTCAAGATCGCCAACAACGTGGCGATCGATCACCTGCGCCGCCGCCAGCTCGACACGGTGAGCATGGACGGATCCCCGCACGCCATGACGGCCGAGGCGGTGGAGTCCACCCGCTTCGACGTGGCGGATTCGGCGGAGAATGCGCTCGAGGAGATGGAAGCCAAGGAGCTCGGATCGGCCATCGAGCGAGCCATCGCCCGCCTTCGTCCCGAGTATCGATCCTGCATCATGCTGCGACACGTCGAGGGGCGGTCCTACGAGGAAATCGCCTCCACGCTCGACCTCCCGCTGGGCACCGTCAAGACGTACATCCACCGCGCCAGGCACGAGCTGCGCCGTGCGCTGGAGCACACTCGCGAATGACCGTTAGCCGTTTCCGGCCAGCGGGCCGGAACCCTGAAACCCGGCCCAGCCGGGTCCCGTACGAGGGTCAGAGATCATGAATCACAGACACCTGCTCCCCAACGAGATCGACCTGCTGGTCGACGGCGAGGCCGGATTCGGCGTCGCCCCGCTTCGCGCGCACGTCCAGGAGTGCCCGGAATGCCGCGGACGGCTGGAGGACGCCCGCATCGTGGTGGAGGCCCTCGAGGCGCTCCCGCACTTTGCGCCGGACTCTCGCCTCGCCGACCGGGTGATGGCCCAGGTGCCCGTGTTCGTGCCGGCACACGTGGCGGCGCGCGATAGTGTGCAACGCTGGCTCCCACAGTCGGCGGCAGCACGGATCGCTGCCCTCGCCGTGGCCGGGTCCGCTGCCTTCACGCTCACCGTCGGCATGGTCTGGCTCGCCCTGCAGGGCGACCTGGTGGTCTTCGTCACCGGCGTGCTGGGCGATCGGGTCCGCCTCGCGGTGGTGAATGCAGTACGGGACCTGGCCGTGGCGCTGCTCGGCGACGCCGCCCTCTCGGCGCTCCAGGGACTCGGCGCGACCGGGACCCTGCTCCTCTTCTTCGCCTTCCTCGTCGCGGCGGTCGGCACGATCGCCGGCATTCGCCGGCTCGCGGTCGCCGGCCGGCGCGCCTGAGATGCGCCGCCTCCTCGCAGCACTTCTCGCGCTCGGG
>DASTGQ010000384.1:0-5316 GCA_035718985.1 Gemmatimonadaceae bacterium | reverse complement strand
CCGGCGCGTGCGGCGAACGCGCGTCGCGGTAAGGAGCTGCGGTACCAGGAAAGACGGAGGGCGCTCCTGCAGGAGCGCCCTCCGTCTTTCCTGGTACCGCAGCTCCTTACCGCGACGCGCGTTCGCCGCACGCGCCGGCCTGACGCGCGTCGTCGCTCCGCTGTCGCGCGCGTTGTCCCGATGCCGGTCACGACATGGCGGCGCGGTAGGGTGCGGCCGTGCGCACCCTCCGACAGGCAGCTGCCCTCCTATCGCACGCCACGTCGACGGATGGTCTCGTCGCGATTGCCGCCTCGCTCGGCTTCGGCGGCGCGGCGCTCCCGGTCGACGCCGACACGCGAGCGAGCCTCGGCATTCCCGCCGAGGCCGGCGATGTCCGACTCATGCGTGGAAGCGGCGCGCTGCGCGCCCTGGTGGTACTCGCGCCCGCCGGCGTGGCGCTCCGCCCACTGCTCGCACAGCTCTCGGCGTCGCTCGCGCGTCGGACGGCTCGGGTCCTGTGGACCGTCCTTGCCGCCAGCACGGACGAAGCAGCCGTCGCCTGCTGGACATCGGAGCAGCGTCCACCTCGACTCGCGCTACTCATCGTCCGACCCTCGCAGGTGGTCGCGAGCGATGCCGAAACACTTTGCGCTCTCGAAGCTGCGAGCACGGGGAACGACCTTCTGGTGCATACCCGCTGGTACGAGCTGCTCGGCCGCGCGGCGCTGTCGCGACGCTTCTACCGCATGCTGGAGCAGCGGATCGGCGCGCTGGCCGGCTCGCTGCCGCGAATGCCGGACCCTGATCGGACCGAGCTCGCGCTGCTCTGCACCTCGCGGCTGCTCTTCCTCTCGTTCCTTCAGGCCAAGGGGTGGCTGGATGGGGACCGCGCCTTTCTCGCCAACCAGTTCGACGCGTGCATGGTGCGTGGCGGCGACTTCCATCGACGCGTGCTGCTGCCGCTGTTCTTCGGCACCCTCAACACGCCACAGCGTCACCGGGCGCCGGCCGCTCGCGCATTCGGTGCGGTGCCCTTCCTGAACGGAGGGCTCTTCGGACGCACCGCGCTGGAGCGACGGCACTCCCGCGCGCGCTTCTCCGACGAGTCGCTCGGCGAGCTCTTCTCGCAACTGCTCGGCGCGTATCGCTTCACGGCGCGCGAGGAGCAGACGCAGTGGTCCGAGGTGGCCGTCGATCCGGAGATGCTCGGCCGTGCATTCGAAAGCCTCATGGCTGCGCGTGAGCGTCGCGTGAGCGGCGCCTTCTACACGCCGCAGGCGCTCGTTGCGCACGTGGCGGATCACGCGCTGGTCGCGGCGCTGGAGTCGGACGAGTTGCCGTCGGCCGCCCTGGAGTCGGCACTTCGCGGCGACGCGCTGTCGTCGCCTACCGCTGGCGCACTGCGAGCGCGGCTCCATGAGCTCACCGTGCTCGATCCCGCGTGCGGGTCAGGAGCATTCCTCGTGTACCTGCTGGAACGCTTGACGCAGCTTCACGTCGTCGCGGGCGATCCACGCGGCGTGGCGGCGATCCGCCGGGAAGTGCTGGCCCGGTGCATCCATGGTGTGGACGTCAACCCGACCGCGGTCTGGCTGTGCGAGCTGCGGCTCTGGCTCTCCGTCGTCATCGAGAGCGACGAGACGCGCATGTCCGCCGTGCCTCCGCTCCCGAACCTCGATTGCAACGTGCGGGTCGGCGACACGCTCGCCGGCGACGGATTCGACGAACCGCCGACGCTCGTCGGTCCGCCGGTGGCACTGGCGCGCCTGCGCGAGCGCTACGTGCGCGCGTCGGGCGCCCGCAAGATCACGCTGCGCCGCGCGCTCGCCCGCGAGGAGTCACGCCGCGCCATGGCCACGCTCGACTTCCAGTTGCGGCGCATCACCGCGGAGCGGCGGGAATGGGCACTCGCGAGGCGCAGCCCCGACCTCTTCGGAGAGCGGGACCACGCCGGTGGACAATCGCTCGCCACGCGGCGCGAGCTGCGTGAGCGCGCCGCCGCCCTGCGCCACGAGCGCAAGCGGATCGCCGATGGTGGCGCGCTCCCCTTCTCCTTTCCGTCGCACTTCGCGCCAGTGCATGCCCGCGGTGGTTTCGGCCTGGTGGTGGGAAATCCGCCATGGGTGCGACTGCACAACATCCCACCCGCTGCTCGCGACGCCATGCGCTCCCGTTTCGCCGTGTTCGCCGAGCCGCCGTGGGCGCCGGCGACGCGCGAGATGCGCGGTGCTGGATTCGCCGCGCAGGTGGACCTTGCCGCGCTGTTCGTGGAGCGCAGCGTGGCGCTCGCCGCACCGGGCGCGGCAATCGCCCTGCTCGCGCCCGCCAAGCTCTGGCGCTCGCTCTCCGGGAGCGGCGTCCGTCGGTTGCTGGCGTCACGCACCAGACTACGTCGCCTCGAGGACTGGACGGACGCTCCCTGCGCCTTCGATGCCGCGGTGTATCCGTCGGTGCTGGTGGCGTCGCGGATTGATGCTGCTCGCCAGAGTCCCGGTCCAGCCACCGCGTTCGCCGTACGGCGCCGCACCCTGCACGCGCAGTGGAGCTCCGACGCGGTGTGCGCCCATCTCGAACACGCCGACCCTGCGAGCCCCTGGCTGCTGCTTCCGCCAGAGGTTCGCGGGGCGCTCGACCTGCTCCGCGCGCGTGGCGTCGCACTCGGGTCCAGCCAGCTGGGGCGCGCGCTCCTCGGGGTGAAGTGCGGATGCAACGAGGCGTTTCTCGTGAACGACGCCGGCGGCAATCAGGTGCTGGCCGCGGTGGAGTGCAAGGGACGCCGCGGCTCGCTCGAGCGCGAGCTGTTGCGCCCCCTGCTGCGCGGCGACGCGCTCCAGGCGTGGCAGGTTCCCGCGTCTCCGCGCGCCATCATCTGGACGCACCGCGGCGCGGGAGCTCCGCTCGGCGCGCTTCCGCCCGCCGCTGCGCGCTGGCTCGCGCCGTGGCGTCGGCAGCTCCGCGCGAGGTCGGATCTTCGCGGCGGAAGCTGGTGGATGCTCTTCCGCACCGAGAGTGCCGACTGCACACGCACGCGTGTCGTGTGGAGCGACTTCGGCCGCACGCCTCGCGCAGCCATCCTGCCGGCAGGCGATCCCACGGTGCCGCTCAACAGCTGCTATGTGCTCCCCTGCGCTGACCCGATCGACGCGCTCGCATTCGCCGCCCTGCTCAACAGCGCACTCGCGTCCGCGTTCCTGAATGCCATCGCCGAGCCGGCGCGCGGCGGGTGGCACCGCTATCTCGCCTGGACGGTGGAGCAGCTTCCGCTCCCCCGAAACTGGACTCGAGCGCGTACCATGCTGGCGCCCCTTGCCGAGCGAGCGCTGCTTGGCCAGCCTCCCAGCGCCAGCGAGCTGCTCGCTGCGGCGACATCCGCCTATCGTCTACGTCAGGAACAGCTCGCGCCACTGGTTGCGTGGTGCAGCTGCGCGTGACGCCGATGCGCATGCCATCTCGAGCATGGTGCTGCTGAGTGAGCTGCGGCTCCGCGCCGTGCGCGCCCGGATGGCGGAGGTGGTGATGGGGGCCAATGCGCCGGAGATGCTCGGGCGCATCCGCCTGCAGCGCCATCAGCGCCTTGCGGTGTCGAGGGTGACCCGCGCGCTCCGTCAACACGGCGGCTGCCTCCTCGCCGACGACGTGGGGCGCGGCAAGACGTTCGTCGCGCTCGCTGTGGCTCGCTCGTGGCAGCACCCCCTGCTCGTCGTGCCGGCCTCGCTGCGGCGCACCTGGCAGCAGGCGATCGAGCGCGCGGCGGTTCCCTGCGCGATGATCACGCACGAGGCACTGAGCCGCGGTGCCTCGCCTGGCATGCAGCCGGACGGCATCGTCGTCGATGAGTCGCACCGCTTCCGCTCGCCGAGCTCGCGGCGGCACGCCGAGCTTGCCGCCATCGCGGCACACGTTCCGGTGCTGCTCCTCTCCGCCACGCCGCTCCAGAACGGGACGCGCGACCTGGCCGCGCAGCTCGCGCTCTTCCTCGGCAGCTCGGCCTTCGAGTGCGACGAGGCATCGCTGGCGCGCCATGTGGTGCGCGGGCTGGCGACCGACGACACGTCGCTGCCCAGCGTGGCTCCTCCACTCTGGGTGCACCCGGCAGGCGACGATGGGATGGTGCTGCGCGAGATCCTCGCGCTGCCACCGCCGGCACGCGCCATCGATGCGGGCGATGCGGGCGCCCTGCGGACGATCGGCCTCCTGCGCGCGTGGGGATCGAGTCGCGCCGCACTGGTGGCCGCCATCCAACGGAGGCGCCGCATCGCCGCAGCACTTGAGCAGTGCGCCGCCGACGGTCTGGCCCCCAGCCGCCGGGAGCTTCGCGCGTGGCACACCGTCGGGCCCGACGTCCAGCTCACGCTCGCGCCGCTGCTCGTGGCGCGCACCGCGAACGCGTCCGCCGACGAGATCCTCGCCGCCATCGCTCATGAGCGCGACTCGCTGGCGCGAGTGTCCGCCGCGCTCGCACGCGCCGCGGATCCCGATGTCGCGCGTGCCGCGGCGCTCCGAGCGCTGCGTGAGGAGCACGCTGGTGCGCGCATCCTCGCCTTCAGCGAGTTCGCCTCCACGGTGCGCGCATACTACGCCCTCCTGCGCGCAGACAGGGGAGTCGGCATGCTCACCGCAACCGAGGCGAGAATTGCCAGTGGACGCCTGTCGCGGGATGAATTGCTCGACCGCTTTGCACCGATCGCACAGGGCGCTGCGCGGCGTGGGCCGCAGGAGAGCGTGACGCTGCTCTTCACCACCGATCTCCTCTCCGAGGGAGTGAACCTCCAGGATGCGAGCATCGTTGTGCACCTCGACCTGCCGTGGAATCCCGCGCGGCTTGCCCAGCGGCTCGGTCGCGTGCGACGTCCGGGCGGCGCGACGATGGTGCGCAGTTTTCTCATGGCGCCCCCGGCCGGCACGGAGTTGCTGCTGCGTGTCGAGCGCCGGTTGCGCGCCAAGCTCGCGCATGCCGAACGCACCGTGGGCAAGGCGCCACTCGTGCTTCCTCCGCTCGCGGCAACGTCAGCAGGAGAGCTCGAGGCCCACCTGGCGCCGATCGCGGCTTCGTGGAACCGCGATGCGAGCGCAGAAGCGGCGGGGCTGATGCTCGATCAGGTGGCCTCGTGGCGGCGCGGCGACTGCCGGTACGGTGGGCGCGTCGGGCGTCGGCCACTCGTGGCCGCCGTGGCGAGCGACGCGTCCGGGTGGCTGGCGGTGCTGGATGACGGTCGCCTCCTGGCACGGCACGGAGATGCGACGGCGGACATCGCGTCCGTTACAGCGCGCGCCGTCACTCAGGCCATGGGCGTCGGTCGCCCGTGCGGCTGCCTGGAGGGAGATTCAGCGCTC
>DASTGQ010000383.1:0-4011 GCA_035718985.1 Gemmatimonadaceae bacterium | reverse complement strand
GCTCGACGGCGCGACGTTGGTGAACAGCGTCGGCGGATAGAAGCAGCCCTCGGTGGGACAGGCCCACGTCGGCTGCCAGAAGTCGGCGCCTTCGTTCTTTCCCTGTTCGACGAGCGAGCGGATGCGCTCGAGCTGCACCGGCGCCACGATGGCGCCCATGTCCACCGCCTTGTCGAGCGGGCTGCCCAGTCGCAGCGTCTCCATGCGCGCGCGCAGCTTGTCGTACAGGCGATCGGCGATCCCTTCCTGCACCAGCAGCCGCGAGCCGGCGCAGCAGACCTGACCCTGGTTGAACCAGATCGCGTCCACCACCCCTTCCACCACGGAATCGAGATCGGCGTCGTCGAAGACGATGAACGGGCTCTTTCCGCCCAGCTCGAGCGAGAGCTTCTTGCCGGAACCCGCCGTCGCCTTGCGGATGATGCGGCCTACTTCCGTGCTTCCCGTGAAGGCGATTTTATCAACGCCATCGTGTGCCACGATGGCTGCGCCCGTGTCACCGTCGCCGGTGATCACGTTCAGCACACCAGCCGGCAGTCCCGCCTGCGCCGCCAGCTCGGCGAAGCAGAGCGCGGTGAGCGGCGTGAACTCTGCCGGCTTGATGACGATGGTGCATCCCGCGGCGAGTGCGGGCGCCACCTTCCACGCCAGCATGAGCAGCGGGAAGTTCCACGGGATGATCTGGCCCACGACGCCGGCGCCGTGATAGCCGGGGAACTCGGTGTCGAGGAGCTGGGCCCAGCCGGCGTGATGGTACAGGTGCCGCGCAACGAGCGGGATGTCGAGGTCGCGCGTCTCGCGGATGCTCTTGCCATTGTCCATGCTCTCGAGCACGGCGAGCAGGCGCGAGTTGCGCTGCACGATGCGCGCGAGCGCGTAGAGGTGCCGCGCGCGTCCGTGTCCGCCCAGCGCTTGCCACGCGGGGAGCGCCTGGCGCGCCGCCTTCACCGCGGCGTCGACATCCTTCTTCGATCCTTCGGAGACGTCGGCGATACGCTTCCCCGTCGCCGGGTTCATCACCTCGAACGTCGCTGACGGCTTCGTCCACCTGCCATTGATGAAATGGCCGAAGCGCCCGTCGTGTTCGTCGAGCCACGCCTGCGCCGGCTTGGCCGACTCGGGCGCCGGGCCGTACTCCATCGTCTCGAAGATCTCGCGCACTGATGTCATGGTCACACCATGGGATGGCGGTGCGCCGCGGAGTAGCGCCCGGTGACGAAGTGCTCGAGCTGCCGCTCGATGTCGGTGAGCAGCCCGCTCGCGCCGAACCGGAAGAGATCCGGTCGCAGCCAACGGGTCCCCAGCTCGTCCTTCATGAGGTAGAGGTACTCGAGCGCATTCTTCGCGCTGCGGATGCCGCCGGCGGGCTTGTAGCCCACCGCGTAGCCGGTGCGCTGGAAGTATTCGCGGATCATGCGCACCATCACGAGCGAGAAGGGCAGGGTCGCGTTGACGCCCTCCTTGCCCGTGCTCGTCTTGATGAAGTCCGCGCCGGCCATCATCGCCACCATGCTCGCGCGCGCCACGTTACCGAGCGTCGCCAGCTCGCCGGTGGCGAGGATCGCCTTCATGTGTGCCTCGCCGCACGTCTCGCGGAACAGCTTCACTTCGTCGTACAGCGCCTGCCAGTTGCCGGTGAGCACGTGACCGCGCGTGATGACGATGTCGATCTCCTTCGCGCCCGCGGCCACCGACGCGCGGATCTCGCGCACCCGCTCCTCGAGCGGCGAGAGGCCGGCGGGGAACCCGGTGCTCACTGCCGCCACGGGGATGCCCGTGCCCTTCAGTGCTTCCACCGCCACCGGCACGAGCTGGTGATAGACGCACACCGCGCCGGTGGTGAGGTGGAGGTCGTCCACGCCGAGCGCGCGAGCGAGGTCGTCGCGGAGCGGGTGCGCCGCCTTGGCGCAGAGGCGCCTCACGTTCCCCGCCGTGTCGTCACCGGCGAGCGTCGTGAGGTCGATCAGCGTGATGGCGCGCAGCAGCCACGCCGCCTGCCACTCCCTCTTCACGGTGCGCCGCGTCGGGATGGTGGCGGCGCGCCGCTCCACGGCAGAGCGGTTCACCCGCAGCGCGCGCACGATGTCGAGGTCCAGCGGCGTGCCGGGATTCCGCTCGACGTGATCGTCCGTGAGGCGCGGCTTCGCCGGCGCTTCCGGCGGGCTCGCCGGCGCATCTGCCCGGGCGAGCCGGAGCGTGGGTTCGGTCTGTGACGCCATAGGACTGCGTGGTGAGAGAGGGGGAAATATAGGTGAACTGCGGCCAGTCGGGACGGGCGGACTGACGGCTAGTCGGGGCGCTGCCCGGCGGCTTCGCCGCCTTGGCTTGCTGTCGGGGCGCTCGCCTTGCGGCACGCTGTCGGGACGGCGCGCAGGCGCGCCTGTCGAGCACGGCGTTTCGATGGGGCGTTGTGCTGGATGCGTGTGCCGTTCGCAGAGAGGCGGCGCTCCGCGCCGCCGCCCCGAAAGCATAGGCGAGCACAGCGAGCCCGGCGCCCCGAAAGCACCGCGTTCCACGCGGCGCGCCCCGACTAGCTGTCAGTGCCCGCTCTCCAGCCTTTCACTCCCCCGTCCGATACTATTGAAGTACCCTCTCCCTCCGCATGACCCTCCCTGATTACAAGGCGCTCTTCGACGTCGCCTCCGATGGCATGGTCGTCATCGATGCGTCGCTGAACGTCGTCTGCGCGAATGGCGCCTTTGGCCGGATGATCGGCGTGACGCCCGAGTCGCTCGTCGGCCAGTCCATCGTCTCGCTCCTCCATCCGGCCGACGTGGCCGAGAACCCGATCCGCACGGCGATGGTGGAGCGCGACGGCCATGCGGTCTCGCTGCGCAAGCTCCTCCACGCCGACGGCAGCGCGGTGCAGACGGAGGTAGTCTCCACGCACCTCGATGGTGGTGGGATACTCTGCGCCGTGCGTCGCCACGAGGGGCTTCCTGCCGACGCGCTGCTTCGTGAGACGGAGGCGCGCTTCAGTGCGGTCGCCGAGAACCTGCACGCCGGCCTCGCCGTCACCGACCTCGACAACCGCGCCGTCTACGTCAACAACTACCTCTGCGAGCGCACGGGCTACCGGCGCGAGGAGCTGGTGGGGCGCCGCCTCGCGTCGCTCTTCTTCTCGCCGGAGGACCAGGAGTTCGACCGGGAGCGTCTTCGCCGCCGGCGGGCGGGGGAGCGCGAGGTGTACGAGGTGAAGCACCGCCGTCGCGACGGCACTTCCTTCCTCGCCGAGGTGTCGGCTGGTCCACTGCTCGACGGCGAGGGGCGCATCATCGGCACGGTCGGCGTGGTGATCGACGTCTCGGAGCGCTACGAATGGGAGCGCGAGCTCGCCGAGCGCGAGCAGCGCTATCGCCTGCTGTTCGAAGTCATGCCGCTGCCGGCGTGGGTGTACGACGTGCGGAGCTTCCAGTTCCTCGCCGTGAACCCGGCGGCGGTGGCCACCTACGGCTATACGGTCGAGCAGTTCCTGAGCATGACCATCCTCGACATCCGCCCGGACGAGGATGTGGAGCGAGTGAAGCTGCAGGTGCTGGCGCGGCGGCGCGGCTACGAGACGCAGAGCCGCGGCTGGGGCTATCGTCACGTCAAGGCGGATGGTTCCGAGATCGACGTGGATGTCATCTCGCACGCGTTCGACTTCGAGGGTCGCGCCGCGCGCGTGGTGGTCGTGAACGACGTCACCGACCAGCAGCGGCTGCGACGGCGCGAGCGCGAAGTGGAGGCGCAGCTCCTCCAGGCGCAGAAGATGGAAGCAGTGGGCCGGCTCGCCGGCGGCGTGGCGCACGACTTCAACAATCTCCTCAGCGTCGTGCTCAGCGCCGCGACGGCGCTCGAGGCGGAGCTCCCTCCGCACAGCGACCTGCGTGAGGACGTCGGCGACATCCGGCAGGCGGTGGAGCGCGGGGCCGCGCTCACGCGGCAGCTCCTCGCCTTCGGGCGCAAGGAGGTGCACGCGCCGTCGCAGGTGGATCTGCACGAGGTGGTGCGCAACGTAGAGCGACTGCT
>DASTGQ010000382.1:0-5156 GCA_035718985.1 Gemmatimonadaceae bacterium | reverse complement strand
CGTTGACGCTTCACGTCTCACGCTTCACGTCTCACGCTTCACGTCTCACGCTTCACGTCTCACGCTTCACGTCTCACGCTTCACGTCTCACCAGTGAGCGCTGTGCGCTCACTGCCTGCACGCCCCTCGCGGGTCCGGCTTCGGCTTGTCCACCACTGGCCGGTGATCCAGGTCGGCCACGCGGTCGGCGAGGTCGAACACCAGCTTGCCCACACGCGCCATGTGCGGGTAGTCGATGTACTGCGGCTCATCGGTGACCTGGTGGTAATCGCCATGCAGGCCGGTAGTGAGGAATACCACGGGAATCCCCCACCGGGCATACTCGTAGTGGTCGCTGCGGCAGTAGATGTTCTCTGGGTGCCCGTTCGCGTCGTAGGTGTAGTCGAACGCGAACGGCATCGCCTCGGTACGGTTCACCGCCTCCGCCAGGTCGCCCAGCTCGGTGGACAGGCGGCGCGAGCCGACGATCTGCAGGTAGCGCCCGCTGCCAGCGCGCAGGTCCGTCGCGGCGCCGCGGCCCACCATGTCGATGTTGATCTGCGCCACGATGGAATCACGCGGCACCGTCGGGTTGTCCGTGAAGTAACGCGAGCCGAGCAGGCCCTTTTCCTCGCCGGTGTGCCAGACGAAGAGGATGGAGCGCTTCGGCTTGACGGCGCCCTTCGCGAACGCCTCGGCCACCTCGAGCACCGTCACCGTCCCCGACCCGTCGTCGTCCGCGCCGTTGTTGATCGAGTCCGGTCGCGGCGCGCGCAGCGCGCGCACCGAGTCCAGGTTGACGCGAATGGCGGCGAGACGGGCGCGCTGCTGCTCTACCTGTTCTGGCGTCAGTCGCGCGCCGGTCGGGTTCTCCGTCGCGAAGTAGCGCTGCTGGTTGTAGAGGTGCAGCGAATCGTGATCCACCGGGCCAGCGGCGCGAATGCCGATATGGTCGCTGTGCGCCCCGATGGCGACGTACTCGCCCTTGAGTCGCGGGTCACTCCCTGGCAGGATGGCGACGACGTTGCGCGTCGGCGCGTCGGTCGTGACGTAGCGCAGGCTCCCCTGCACCGTACGTCCCGTCGTGCCGACGGCCATGCCGTTCGGCGATGCGCCGAGCAGGCGCGCGGCAGCGCTCTCCGTGATGCTCAGCGTGACCGGCACCGCTGGCGCTCCCGCCTCGGGCCGCAGTGTCAGCGACGCCGTCCGTCCGGATGCCAGCTCCTGCGGGGTGAGCTGCGGCCCCGCGATGATCGCGATCGCCGCCGCGCCGGATAGCGGGCTGTTCGCACCGAAGCGCGGGAATCGCCGTCCCTCCCCCGCCGACAGGACGACCAGCTTGCCCGTCGCCTGCTCGGCGGTGAGCTGATGCGCCGTGTCGCCAAGCTCGCCGCCGTACACGGCCTGCACTCCCTCGATGGAACGCGGCAGCGCGCCACGGAAGGGCGACGCGACGAAGTCCGTGAACGCCGCCAGAGTCGCGCCGTCGACCGTCAGGGTAGTCGTGGGATCGAAGCGCCGCGAGATGAAGGGCACGTTCTGGAAGTAGGTACCGTTGTCGCCGGCGGGTACGAGTCCCAGTCGGCGCACCTGGTCGGCGATGTAGGCGGTGGCCTTCATGTGGCCGATCGTGCCCGCTTCGCGCCCCTGCAGCGAATCGTCGGCGTAGACGTACAGCCGCGTCATCAGGTCCTGCGCGCTGATGGCGGCGCTCGTCGCCGGTCCGGTGTACTTGAGCGGCAGCGGCCCGGATGCGGGGATGGCGGCGGACCCGGCGCTGGCCGGCGCCTGCGTGGACGAGCACGCGCTGGCCAGCGCGAGAGCGCCCACCGGTACGAGCATGCGGACTCTCATCCCGCACTCGTTCAGCGAGTGTCGGGATCTGTCTTGTCGAATCACGGAGGATCCTCGGTGTGGTGAATGGCGCGGCCCAGGTGCGCGCCTGACCAACCTACGCGCCGCTACGCCTCCATGTTGCGCCCCCGGCGACCGGCGTATCTTCTTCCCATCGCCGGCATCGCCGGCCAACCCCCTCGCCATGCGCATCGAGACGCTCGCCGCCCACGCCGGCCTCGCGGTGGACCCCGTGACCGGCGCCGTGACGCCCGCCATCCACCTCTCCACCACTTTCGAGCGGGAGCCCGACGGCAGCTATCGCGCCGGTCACGTCTACACGCGCACCTCGAACCCCAATCGGCGCGCGCTCGAAGAGACGCTCGCCGACCTCGAGGGCGGCGAGGCGGCCCTCGCATTCTCGTCCGGGTCCGCGGCGACGATGGCGGTGTTCCAGGCGCTCGCGCCAGGCGACCACGTCCTCGCGCCCGACGACGCGTACTACGGCACCCTCCGCACCGCTCGGGAGCTTCTCGGCCCGTGGGGCCTCCAGCTCGACGTGGTGGACATGACCAACCTCGACGCCGTGAAGGGTGCGCTCAGGCCGAACACGCGCATTGTGTGGGTGGAGACACCATCCAACCCGCTCGTGCGCATCGTCGACATCGCGGCCGTGGCCACGCTCGCCCATTCGGTCGGCGCGCGGTGCGTGGTGGACAACACCTGGGCAACACCGGTGCTGCAGCATCCGCTCGCCCTCGGAGCCGACGTGGTAATGCACTCGACCACCAAGTATCTCGGCGGGCACAGCGACCTGCTCGGGGGCGCGCTGGTGCTGCGCGCGCGCGACATGTTCTTTGACCGGCTGTCGTCCATCCAGACGCTCGGCGGCGCCGTGCCGTCCCCGTTCGACTGCTGGCTGCTGCTGCGCGGCATCCGCACGCTGCCGTGGCGCGTGCGCGCGCACTGCGCCAACGCCGCTGGCGTGGCGCGCTTCCTCGCTTCGCGCTCCGAGGTGGAGGCGGTTCACTACCCCGGGCTCCCCACGCACCCGGGACACGGCCTCGCCGCGCACCAGATGAGCGACTTCGGCGGCATGCTCAGCGTGCAGGTGCGCGGCGGGCGCGACGAGGCCATGGCATTCAGCAATCGGCTTCGCCTCTTCACCCGTGCCACCAGCCTCGGCGGGCCCGAGTCGCTCATCGAGCACCGCGCATCCGTGGAGGGGCCGGCGACGCGAGCGCCGGAGAACCTGCTTCGCATCTCCGTCGGTCTCGAGAACGTCGAGGACCTCTTGGAGGATCTCACGCAGGCACTGAACGGCTGATCGAACAGGCGGCGTTCCACGCACGGGGCCCTATCTTTATCTGATGCGCCCCGCCGTCCTGCTCCTCTCCGGTGGACTCGATTCCACCACCATGCTCGCCTACGCGCTCGATCGCGGCTTCGACGTGCACGCCATGACCTTCCGCTACGGCCAGCGCCACGCCGGGGAGATCGAGGCGGCGCGCCGCGTGGCCACGCAGTACGGCGTGAAGGATCACGTGGTGGTGGACATCGACCTCCGCACCTTCGGGGGCTCCGCGCTCACGGCCGACATCGAGGTGCCGCGCGACCGCCCCGTGGAGGAGATGCAGTCCGGCATCCCCATCACCTACGTGCCGGCGCGCAACACCATCTTCCTCTCCTTCTGCCTGGCGTGGGCCGAGGTGCTCGGCGCGTCCGACATCTTCATCGGCGTCAACGCGCTCGACTACTCGGGCTATCCTGACTGTCGCCCGGAGTACATCGCCGCCTACGAGCGGATGGCCAACCTCGCCACGCGCGGCGGCGTCGAGGGCACCGCACCCATCCGAATCCAGACGCCGCTGCTCGACCTCACCAAGCGGCAGATCGTCGAGCTCGGCCACTCGCTCGGCGTGGACTACGCCATGACGCTGAGCTGCTACGACCCGAGTGACTCCGGTGAGGCGTGCGGCCACTGCGACGCGTGCACCCTCCGGCTCAAGGGATTCGCCGAGGCCGGCGCGAGCGACCCCGCGGCGTACATCCATCCGCCAAACGATGCACGTCGCTGACGTCTCACACCTGACGCTCGCGGCGCTGCCATGACATACGTCGTGAAGGAGATCTTCTACACGCTGCAGGGCGAGGGACGGAATGCGGGGCGAGCTGCCGTGTTCTGCCGCTTCAGCGGATGCAACCTGTGGACGGGCCGCGAGGCGGACCGCGCACGTGCGGTGTGCCAGTTCTGCGACACGGACTTCGTCGGCACCGGCCCCGACGGCGGGAAGTTCGCCACGGCCGAGGCATTGGCAGATGCCGTGCTCTCGCGCTGGCCTGCAGTGGCGCATGGTCGCGCGATTGGCGGACGTCCGCTCGTGGTGTGCACCGGCGGCGAGCCGCTGCTGCAGCTCGACGAGGCCGCGATCGATGCGTTGCACGCGCGTGCATTCGAGATCGCGGTGGAGACGAACGGCACGCAGCCCGCGCCCGCCGGGCTCGATCATGTGTGCGTGAGCCCCAAGGCGGGGGCGCCACTGGTGCTCACGCGGGGCGATGAGCTCAAGCTCGTCTACCCGCAATCGGGTCCGGATGGAGATCCCTCGCGCTACGCCGGACTCGACTTCTCCGAGTTCGTCCTCCAGCCGCTCGACGCCGGCAACGACTCAGCGACACGCGCCAACACTCAGGCTGCGCTCGCATACTGCCTCGCGCATCCGCAGTGGCGACTCGGCCTGCAGACACACAAGCTGCTCGACATCCGCTGATCGCCGGTCGCGCGTGACGCGTTCGGCTCCGCGCGCGTCGTTGTTCGGGTCGGTGGTGGAAACCCGAAAGGTTGACCTCGCCGCTACCGAACAGTACGATCAGCCTGTCGCCGCTGTGGGCCCGTGAGGTGCCGAGCACAGCCGTACCCGGCACACATCCCTCCGGTGCCGTCGTCCCCAGGAGCAATGATCTTTCCTTCCGCCACTCCGCCGTGTCGTGGTACCTCCCGTGCGCGACTCATGCGCGCGGGCGTGCTGATGGGTCTCCTGGCGGTCGGGCCGGCGCTGCACGCGCAGGCGCCGCATCCGCGCGTCGCGGCCCCTGCGCCGCTCGCGCTGCCGCGGGCTCCCCTCCCCAGGCCGTTCGCGAAGTTCAGCATGTCCATGGAATCGCTGCGTGATTCCATCGTGGTGTCACTGGCGCGGAGCCAGATCGGTACCCGCTACGTGCTCGGTGGGACCTCGCCGAGGAGCGGCTTCGATTGCAGCGGCCTGGTGAGGTACGTCATGGCCGCGATGCAGGTATCGCTGCCGCGGACGGCATCGCAGCAGGGACAGATGGGGCTCGCACTC
>DASTGQ010000381.1:0-2666 GCA_035718985.1 Gemmatimonadaceae bacterium | reverse complement strand
TCATCCCGCAGGACGAAGCCCTGCCGGGACCTGCTCGAGTACGTGAGAGGAGAACGGATCCCCACAGCCGCTGCGCGCTGTGGGAAGACGCAGGATCGGGCCGTTGCCATGCTATGGGTGACGGCCCGATTTTCGCTATATGCACCAGCCCGGCCATTCTCTAACGTCATTTGCGACAAGTCTTTACGCCTCTGTACCGTACGCTGGCTGCGACGCTGCTCTTCGTAGCGGCGCCGACGCTGTCACACGCGCAATCACCCACCCGGCCCGTGCTCGGCGTCCATGACTCGATGGACGTCACGTCGCTCGTTTTCGAGGGCGCCCACGAGGTTTCCCCGAGCGACCTGAAGACGGTGATCTTCACGCGCACCTCGAGCTGCCGTCTCATCCTCATCGCGCCACTCTGCGCGCTCTCGCCGCAACTGCTCTTCATCGACCGGCGCCGCACCACCCCCGAAGCGCTCGGCGAGGACATCACCAAGTTGCGCGTGTACTACTGGCGACGCGGCTTTCGCGAGGCCACGGTGGACACGGTGCTCGCGCCGACGAAGCGCGGCGTAGCCGTCACCTTTCGCATCGTGGAGGGCGAGCCGACGCGCATCGCGTCGTTGGGCGTCTCGCAGAGCACTCCCGTGCTCGACGGGCACGAGCTCGCGCGCGCGGTCGCAGTGCAGGAAGGAGATCCATTCAACCTCGTCGCACTCGACACGACACTCGACCGGCTTCGCGTCGCCATCTGGAACCACGGCTACGGTGATGCGCGGATCGATACCTCGGTCACGCCGCTCGGTGATCCGCACGCCATGGCGCTCCGCATCACGATCGACCCACGTTATCTCACCCGCGTTGGCAGCGTACAGTTCGAGGGCAACCGTTCCCTGAGCGACGCGACACTTCGGCGCGGCGTCGTGCTGAAGCCCGGTGAGCTGTACACGCACGACGCCCTGCTGGAGAGCGAGCGGCGGTTGTTCGAGTCGCCCGCCATCGCGCGTGCCGTGGTCGTCACGCCACCAGAGGGCGACAGCGTCAAGCACGTCACGGTGGCGATCGCCGAGACGCCAGCACACCAGGCGAGCGTGACGGCAGGATTCAACACCGTCGAGTTCGGACAGCTCTCGGCGACCTTCCGCCACAACGCATTGGGCAACGGTCGCTGGCTCGCGCTGAACGCGGCGGCGGGCAACCTGCTCGGTCCGCAGCTCAACGGTCGCGCCATCTTCCGCCAAGCGGTGCCCGACGCGCTCGCCGATGGAAGCCCCTTCCTCAGTCCCACCTATCAGGGCTCCGTCACGCTCACGCAGCCGTGGCTCGGTGACGCGCGCACCTCCGCGGCCATCAAGGCGTTTGCGGGCCGACGCGCACTGCCTGGCGTGGTGGTGGACGAGGACGCTGGCGTCACGCTCGGGCTGGTGCGCTACCTGGGCGTGCAGTTTCCCGTTGGTGTCAACTATCGCTTCGAGTCCACGCGGGTGCAGGGCGGCGCGGTGTACTACTGCGCCGGCTACGGGGTGTGCGACGATGCCACTATCCAGGCGCTCCAGCGCCGGCAGCGCCTCTCTCCGATCGGGGTGAGCGCGTGGGAGGACAGGGCCGATGACCTCGAGTCTCCTACGCACGGCTACACCTGGGTGGTGGATGCCGAACATGCGTCGAGGATCACCGGGTCCACCTTTGCGCATGATCGCATCTCCACGGATGCCGCGTACTACCGTGCGCTCGGGCGCGTGCCCGCCAGCGACGAAGCAGGCAAGGAGCCGATGGTGCTGGCGCTTCACGGCCGCGCGGGCTGGGTACGCCCGCTCGCCGAGGATCGCGACGCACTGGGCGTTGGCGGCGACGGGCCGGGAATCCTGCATCCGCGCGCGCGCTTCTACGCCGGAGGGATGCAGTCGGTGCGCGGCTTCGCCGAGAACGAGCTCGGCCCGCGCGTGCTCCAGGCGCGCCACGAGACGCTGATCGCTGCCGGCTGCACCGACGCGACGATCGCCGATGGCAGCTGTGATCCCACCACCGTACCGAACAACGAGCTCTTTCCACGGCCGGTAGGCGGGAGCAGCGTGCTGGAAGGCAACGTGGAGCTGCGTGTACCGCTGCGGAAGCAGCTCGGCGGCGTCGCGTTCATCGACGGCGCATACGTGGGCGTGGGCGGCATCGCATCGCCGGCGCCGGGCAAGGGCGCCGTGACACCTGGTGTGGGTCTGCGCTATCGCTCGCCGCTTGGCGTGCTGCGGCTCGACGTCGGCCTCCGCCCCGTGGGTCACGAGATGCTGCCCGTGGTAGCGGCGATTCCCGACGGTGCGGGAGGGATGCGCATCGTTCGCCTCGCGCAGGAGAAGTCGTACTCGCCCATCGATCCCTCCCCTGGCGCGTTGCGCAGCATCGGTCGTCGGCTGGTGGTCCACTTTGCCATGGGTCAGGCGTTTTGACGGCCGCTCGCTCCACGCCGGATCCTTCACCTCGCGCCGCGCCGCCTCCGAGGCAGCGCTCGCGCCACGTCGCGCGCAACGTGTTGATCGGCTTCGGCACGGTGGTGCTGCTGTTGGTGCTCGTGGTGGTCGTACTCGCCACCACGCCGTGGGGAAACGAGCGCGTGCGGCGCATTATCGTCTCGCAGGCGAATGGCCGGCTCACGGGCCGGCTCGACATCGAGCGCCTGCGCGGCAACC
>DASTGQ010000380.1:0-2462 GCA_035718985.1 Gemmatimonadaceae bacterium | reverse complement strand
TTCGTATCGAAGTACTTCGTACCGGGACTGGCATACAGGCCCCAGCAAGGCACTTTCGCTTCTCCGCGGCGACTGGCGCTGACCGTCGCCGCGCGTACCCTTGTCATCCCGCAGGGCGAAGACCTGTCGGGATCTGCTGTGCCGGCGGCGTAGCCGGCTTCGGCGCAGGGACGGTAGCTCCCGACCCTCGCTCCGCTCGTGCGGGATGACGCCGTGCGCTGTGCTCGTGCGGGATGACAGGGATGGCGCCGCGATTTGTGGCGCGGCCGGCCGCACCCCGGACGATCTGACCGATCCGGCGCTCGTCGCGCCCCAGGAGGCGCGAATCGCTGCCTCTTCGTTGCGAGCGGCTCGCCCGGCAGCGTGCACACATGCCTCGGCAGCGTGCACACATGCCTCGGCAGCCGGTACGCATCGCTCGGCAGCCGGCACGCACCGCTCGGCAGCCGGCGCGCGTCCCTCGACAGCCGGCGCGCGTCGCTCGGCACCGTGCACTTGTCCCTCGGCACCGTGCACTCACGACTCGTCGCTTCGTCCAGCTCCCTCGGGATTGGCGAATTCGAGTGCGCTCCGCGCCCCGCTCGTCCGTCGGACGGGCGTTGTCCCTCGACGCCCCCGAGGGCCACTTCCGCGCCATGGAGTCGCCCCCCCGCTGCCGCGATTCGTCCACGAGCAGCCCCGAATTGCTGGGGCCAGTATGCCAGTCCCGGTACGAAGTACCTGGTACTCGCGTACTCGCCGTTGCACTCAACAGGAAAGTCCCGCGTTCACCCCGTTGTCGTTCCAACGCCACCGGAGTCCGCTTCAGTCGCCGCCGCGTGGAGATCCCGCCACGTACCGCGCCAGGTACGGCGCCGTCCGGCTCTGCTTCACTTTCGCCACCTTCGCCGGCGCTCCGCACGCCACCACCGTTCCCCCCTCGTCCCCCGCGCCGGGACCGATGTCCATCACCCAGTCGCTCACCGACACCACGTGCATGTCGTGCTCGACGACGATCACCGTGTTCCCCGCCTCCACGAGCCCGTCGAGCTGCTTCACCAGTCGCTCCACGTCGGCCGGGTGAAGCCCGGTCGTCGGCTCGTCGAGGATGTACAGGGTGCTCCCGCGTGACATCCGCTGCAGCTCGGTCGCCAGCTTGATCCGCTGCGCTTCTCCCCCCGACAGCTCAGTTGCCGGCTGGCCGAGTCGCAGGTAGCCCAGCCCCACCTGACGCAGCACGTCGAGCGAACGGCGCACTGGCTCTTCGGCCTCGAAGAACTCGTACGCCGCGTCCACCGTCAGCCCCAGCACCTCGGCGATGTTCTTTCCATTGTAGGTGATCTCGAGCGTCTTCTCGTTGTATCGCGTGCCGTGACACACGGGGCACGGCGTGTACACGCTTGGCAGGAACAGCAGCTCGACGAAGACGAACCCCTCGCCCTCGCAATGGGGACAGCGACCCTTCGCCACGTTGAACGAGAAGCGCCCCGCGTCGTAGTGTCGCGCCCTGGCGGCTTTCGTGTTCGCGAACAGCTTGCGCACGCCGTCGAACAATCCGGTGTACGTCGCGAGGTTGGAGCGCGGCGTGCGACCGATCGGCCTCTGGTCCACGCGCACCAGCCGCTTGATCCGGTCCATGCCGCCCGTGATGCGGCCGTTCGTCTCGCCACGCTCGCGCATCAGCGGGTCGGTGTCCTCCTCGTCCTGCTCGATGTCGTGTCCCAGGCAACCAGCCACGAGCTCCACCAGCGCCTGGCTGACGAGGCTCGATTTCCCCGAGCCCGAGACGCCGGTCACCGACGTCAGTACGCCGAGCGGGAACTTCACGTCCAGGTCGCGAAGGTTGTTGCGCGTCACGCCGCGCAGCTCCAGCCAGCCACTCGGCGCGCGTGGCGCCCGCTCGGTGCGGTGTGCCGCGGCGTTGAACACGTACTCGCGCGTGCGTGATTCCTTCACGTCGGCGAGGCCGGCGAGCGGCCCGCTGTAGAGAATCTCGCCGCCGTGCTGGCCGGCCGCGGGGCCCACGTCGACGATCCAGTCGGCGTGGCGAATGACGTCGATCTCGTGCTCCACCACGAACAGCGAGTTCCCCGACGCGCGCAGCCCGTCCAGCGCGCCGAGCAGCGCCTCCGTGTCCGCGGGATGCAGTCCCGCCGACGGCTCGTCGAGCACGTACACCACGCCGAACAGGTTCGAGCGCACCTGTGTCGCCAGTCGGAGTCGCTGCAGCTCGCCGGGCGAGAGCGTCGGCGTGCTGCGCTCCAGGGTGAGATAGCCGAGCCCGAGGTCGAGCAGCACCTCCACGCGATGGCAGATGTCCTCGGCGATACGTTGCATCACCACCACCTGCTCCGGATGCGCCCCCTCGAGCTGCTTCTGCCCCTTGCCGTGGCTCTCGACGTAGGGGCGCAGCAGGTCGCCGAACTTCTTGATCGGGAGGCGGGACATCTCGGTGATGTCGAGCCCGGCGAAGGTGACGGAGA
>DASTGQ010000379.1:0-2043 GCA_035718985.1 Gemmatimonadaceae bacterium | reverse complement strand
GGTCGACTTCGGCCGGCACGCCACGTTGGCCGAAGGTCGCGGAGTTCAGCTCGTTCTTCGCGCGGGCGGCGAGAAGCGCGTCCCAGATACCGTCGACGGTGACGGCGAAGCCGGCGACCGGCTGACCCGACGGATCGCGCGCGTCCACGATCTGACCGTCCGACACCTGGACACGGAAATAGCCGGGCGTGGAATAGAACGCGGTGATCTGCACCTCGAAGCGGTACGCGCGCGGATGTCGCCCGAGCCACTGCGCTCGCGCGAAATCCACGTCGGTGCCGTGCGGCTCCGTCGCACTGGAGCAGCCCAGCACCGTGGCTGCCATCGCGATCGACACGACACGGGTCCAGAACCGGCTCATCCGGGGGGGTGGCTCCACGAGAAGTTCACCCCCCGAACCCACGTACTCAGCCGTCGGTCACTTCACTCGTGGCCGACGTGCTCCGTCGCCTCGAACAGGAACCAGACCCGTCGCTCGGTCTCGTCGATCCACACCTCGAGCAGGCTCGTCGTCCCCACGTCCCCGTGCTCCTCGCACGTGTCGTGCGCCGTACGCAGCTCGGCGAGGAGGGTCTTGTTGTCGTCCCGCAGCGCCGAGAGCATGTCCTGCGGTGAGACGAAGTCGGCGTCGTTGTCCAGGATGTGCTGGAGCCGCCCGATCTCCCCCACCGAGTGGATCGTCAGCCCGCCGACCTTGCGCACACGCTCCGCAATCGGATCCGTCATCGCGAAGATCTGATCCGCCTGCTCGTCGAGCAGCAGGTGGTAATCGCGGAAGTGATGCCCGCTCATGTGCCAGTGGAAGTTCTTCGTCTTCACATACAGGGCGAACACGTCGGCGAGCACGACGTTGAGCGCTGCGGTGATCTCGCGCGTCGCCTCCGGAGTCAGGTCGGTCGGTGTCGCCAGGGGGTGAGTGCGGAGTTCGCTGGCTGCCATGAGAGTGTCCTCACTGGGTGCAATGTCGGATGCGTGCCGCCGGGGTTGGCTCGTCGACGGCGAGGCCGGCCGCACATACAGCATTTGACGCGCCGCACTCGGCTGCCTGGGAAGACAAAGCAACAGACGTCGTCGGCGCGGTCGCGTGAACGCCAGGTGAGCGGCGGAGCGCGCTAGCGCGGCCGCTGCTTCGCCTCCCACGCCTGGAAGGCATCCACCGCATCCAGCTGTCTGAGAATCTTCGACGACGGATCGATCGTCACTCCAGCCCGCACGTCGGCCGGCGTCTCCCCCCTGCCATCCGTCATCGGCAGCGTCACCACTTTGCCATCGACCTTCACGTCGAGCGGCATCGGGAAGGGCAGGTTGCCCGGCACTTCCCACCGGACCTCGAGCAGGCCCTTCTCGCGCGTCGTGATCACCTTCGGCAGCGCGGCCTGATAGAGATAGACGTCGAAGAACCACGCGTAGTCCTTCCCCGTCACGCGGTTCACGATCTGCAGGAACCCCTGCGTCGTGCCGAACTGCGGCGTGAAGTTGCCGGGCTTCGGATCGGGCCGCCCGTACACCAGCGTGCGGATCGACCTGAAGAAGGCCTCGTCGCCGATCAGCTTGCGCAGCGTGTGCGCGACCCAGCTCCCCTTGTTGTAGATGTCCCCGCGCGGGCCGGTGGTGTCGGCGTACACTTCCTTCTCGCTCCGCTCGCGGCCCGAGACGAGCGGCTGCTGATTCCGGATCGTGTTGCGCTGCGCGCGCAGCTGCGCCATGTAATCCAGCTCGCCGCCGAGATATTCGGCCAGGAGCGCCTGCGCGTAGGTGCCGAGCCCTTCGTGCAGCCAGAGGTCGTCGTAGTTCGCGTTCGACATCTGGTTCGCGAACCACTCGTGCGAGAACTCGTGGTTCATCAGCCAGTTCCAGCCGAACGCCGTCTTCTCGTACTTCCCGCTGTGGCCGATCATCGTCTGGTTCTCCAGCCCCGAGAACGGCACGCGCACGACCCCCATCTTCTGGTCGGCCCACGGATACGGGCCGATCACGTTCTCCCAGAACTCCAGCGTCTGGGGGAACTCGCGGAAGAGATCCGCCGCGTCGGCCTCCTCGCCG
>DASTGQ010000378.1:0-2578 GCA_035718985.1 Gemmatimonadaceae bacterium | reverse complement strand
CGGCTGTACCTCGCGTTCCGGGACCTTGTCGCTCCCGCGAAGATGACGAACGACGCGCACGAAGGGCGCGCCATCCATCCCCGTACGCGCGGCCACCGCACTCACGAGCCGCTCGTAGTCCGTGGGCGGTGATTCCCCATGGTAGCGCAGCACCGCCCGGAAGATGACCATGAAGGTACTCAGGCTGCCGGCGAGCAGCTCGATCAGGCGCTTGCGGTCACCTCCTGCGGCCAGCACTCCCTGTCGAAGCTGGAGCAGCTTGCCCATCGCCTCGTGCTCGAGCTGCAGCCGGAGGTTGCGTCGGTCCACGGAGATGCCGTCGAACGGCGGCGTGCCGTACAGCACGCGATGTCGCTCGAGCACGTCCGCGTATTCCATCGGGAACACATCGCTCGATGATCGCCACTCGCCCGTCGTGAGCGTGAGCGGGGGTGGATTTCCCGCCTCGCCCCAAGCCCGGGCGATCGCCGCCTCGCGCTCCAGCTCCGGGAGGCCGAGATCGCGCACGATCACGAGCACGTTGTAGTCCGAGTGCTTGGGGATGTGCTCCCCGGCGGCTGCAGAGCCATACAGCACGACGGAGAGCAGCCCGTCACCGAAGGCCTTCTGCAGCTGCGCCACGAGCTCGTCGAGGGTCATCTTGGCCATGTCATCTCACCAGCTTGAGCCACCGCCGCCGCCTCCAAATCCCCCGCCGCCACCAAAGCCGCCAAATCCTCCCCCGCCGCCACCCCCACCGAAGCCGCCGCCGCCGCTCCACCCGCCCCCGCGCCCACCGCCGATCGGCAGGAAGATGGGGATGCACCCTCCGCATCCGCGCCCGCGCGATATCCTGCTGAGAAGGAAGACGATGATGAAGATGATGAAGGCTATTTGCGCAAGCGACGGCTGCTGGCCGCCGCCGCGAGACACGGGCTCCGGCGCCGGTGTGTTGGCGACGAGCGTCGTGTCGAGCGTGAAATGATATTCGCCGGCGAATCGCTGCGCGACCTGCAGCGTGACCTGTGCTATCCCGCTTCCATAGTCGCGCGCCCTGAAATAGTCGGTGGCATCACGACAGATCTGTCCGGACGTCGCATCCGTGATGAATCCCTCGCTGCCGTAGCCGACGCCGATGTAGCACTGTCCTCGCCCCGATGACGCCGTCTCCTTCGGCTGGAGGAGGATGATGACGCCGGTGTTGCGCGTCGGATCTCCGGGCTTGCCGAGCTTTCCGACCTTCCACGTACGACCGATCTGCAGCGCCACATCGGCGGGCGCAGCATTGCCGAGATCGGGAAGCGTGACGACCACGATCTCGCCGCCGGATTTTGCGCGCACATCATCGATGATCGCCTGAATGTGCTGCTGCTGCTCGGCGGGAATGACGTTCGCGAAATCGTTGATGTAGCCGCGCGGCTCGGGCAGCTTCACCGAGGTTTGCAGCAGGAGCAGGGCTCCGATAGCTTGCAGCGCCTTATGCCACACCGTCAGCCAATTCTCCTTGCGATTGGTCGCGTGGTGCCGTTGCTCGCGCTGTTCGCTACCGCAGCCTGTCGCGGCGAGCGCTCGCGCGCGACACAGGTCGATACTACCATGGGGAAGAAGGGCGTGGAAGTGCTCACACGCTCCACGGACCCTGCACTCCGAAACGCGACTGCCGCGCTCGATTCACTGGAGCGGCGATTTGCGCGCGCACGTGCGATGCTCGACAGCGAGGCGCTCGCGCTGCGAGACGCCAATCGCCTCGATAGCGCGTACGCGATTCGCTATGCGGCGTTCGAGCGACGGCGGGAAGCGGCAGCCGAGTTGCGAAGCGCCCGTGACCGTGCGCGTCGCGTGCGTGATTCGCTCGCTTGGCGTGGTGTGGGTAAGCGTTGAGGGGTGAGCTGCAACTAAACTACACGCTCTCCCCCGCTCGTCCCTACCGGCTGAACGAGAACGAGAAGCTGTAGGTGCCGCCGCCATGCTCGGAGCTCGGAAACTTCCAGCCCGAGATGCGCTGCTTGATGCACGACTCCGCCTCGGCCACGCCGGGACCCGACCACGTGTGCTTCGTGATGTCGACGCCGGTCACCGCGCCCTCGCTGGTGAGCGTCACGGCGACGGCCACCGACCCGGCCAGCTGCGGATTCACCTTGAGGCCGTACTCCGAGTAGCAGAACTGGAGCTGCGAGTTGCGCCCGCGCACGTAGTCGCCCAGGTCTGCCACGTTGCGCCCGGGGCCGCCGACGTTCTCGGCGTGAATCACGCTGGGCGGCGCGACACGAACCGTGGCGAATCCGACACCACCGCCACCACCCACGCCACCGATCCCGCCACCCGCGCCGTTCCCGCCCAGCCCCTCACCGAGGCCGCCGCGGCCCGGCGTGCGCGAGCTCTGGCCACCCGCGCCGTATCCGATCACCGCCTTCCCCTGCGCGCCCGGCACCGCACCGGTACCCGTGGCGACCTCGGTGCCGCGCAGCGCGTTGGACACGTCCCCCACCATGCCGCCGGTGTTGTTCGACGTACCGCCCCCGAACGCGTTGTCGATGGCGCGCGTGTCGTTCTTCGGCGGGCCACCGCCTCCCGGGTTCTTGGAGGGCGCCGCCACCTT
>DASTGQ010000377.1:0-6177 GCA_035718985.1 Gemmatimonadaceae bacterium | reverse complement strand
GGCTTGGCGCGTCGTTCGGGGCGGTGAAGTTCGGCGTGACGCCGGACCTGATGACGGTGGCGAAGGGGCTCACCAACGGCGCGGTGCCGATGGGCGCCGTGCTCGCGAAGCGGGTCCTCTACGACACGGTATGCGACGCCGCCGGTGCCGGCGTGGAGTTCTTCCACGGCTACACGTACTCCGGCCATCCACTCGCCTGCGCCGCGGCGCTGGCGACGCTGGACGTCTATGAGAAGGAAGGTCTGTTCTCGAGAGCCGCCAAGCTGGCGCCGACGTGGGAGGACGCGCTGCACCGCCTCCGCGACTCGCGCCACGTGATCGACGTCCGCAACTTGGGCCTCGTCGCCGGCATCGAGCTCGAGCCGCGCGACGGTGCACCGGGCGCGCGGGCGTTCGAGACGTTCGTGAAATGCTTCGAGCGCGGGCTGCTCATCCGGACCACGGGCGACGTGATCGCCCTGTCGCCACCGCTGATCGTGAACGAGGAAGAGATCGACACGATGGTGAAGGAGCTGGGCGAGGTGCTGCGAGAGATTGCCTGACGGGCTGTTCTCGGCGCGCGTGGCTGGCCACTCAGTCGAAGGGGATACGGATCATACGGATTTTCCGGATCATACGGATTGCTCCGTGGTCGGGATGGCTCCATGCGCCACCCAGCTTCCCGAGGCCGTTTCAGAAAAATGAAGATCTTTGGGCTGTAGGGCCGAGACTCGGCGAGCGGAGCCCAGCTTCGCGCATGGGACGAATCCGTAGCATCAGTAAAATCCGTATGATCCGTATCCCCCTTCGACTGAGTGGCCAGCCCCCATGCGCACCATCAGTGTCATCGCTGCTGTCGCTACCCTTTCAGCCACTGCATACCCTCAGAAGCCCCGCGCCCGTGACCTCGGCATCTCCCCACTCATCGGCGGGACAGCCGGGCCACTCGACGCCATCACCGACGTCGCCGGCGTGGAGGTCGGCCACACGACGCTGATCAGCGGCAGCGGGAAGCTCGTCGTCGGGAAGGGACCGGTCCGCACCGGCGTCACCGTCGTCCATCCGCGCGGAAAGGCGAGTGCCGATCCCGTGTTCGGGGCGTGGTTCACGCTCAACGGGAACGGCGAGATGACCGGCACCACCTGGTTGCAGGAGAGTGGGATCCTCGAGGGGCCGATCGCCATCACCAACACCCACAGCGTCGGCGTCGTGCGCGATGCCATCCTGCAGTGGCAGGTCTCGCGTCCGGGGCTGCAGCCGTGGGGACTGCCCGTGGTGGCCGAGACGTGGGACGGCCGGCTCAACGACCTGAATGGATTCCACGTGAAGCCCGAGCACGTGCTCGCGGCGCTCGATGGCGCGAAGGGCGGTGCCGTGCCCGAAGGCAACGTGGGCGGTGGCACCGGGATGGTGTGTCACGGCTTCAAGGGGGGCATCGGCACCGCGTCGCGGAAGCTCCCCGCCGCACAGGGCGGCTACACCGTGGGCGTGCTCGTGCAGTGCAACATGGGCGCGCGGAGCGAGCTGCGCGTCGCCGGCGTGCCGGTGGGGCAGGAGATCCCCGACCTGCTGCCGTCGATGCCGAAGTCGAACGACAACGACGACGACGCCGGCGCCGGCTCGATCATCATCATCGTCGCCACCGACGCGCCGCTGCTGCCGCACCAGCTCAAGCGCATCGCGACGCGCGCGTCGCTCGGCGTCGGCCGCTCCGGTGGCCGTGGCGAAAACAGCTCGGGGGACATCTTCATCGCCTTCTCCACGGGGAACGCGAAGTTCGCGGCGGACACCGGGGTGGCGCAGGTGGCGATGCTGCCCAACGCGCGGCTGAACGCGCTGTTCGGCGCGACGATCCAGGCGACGGAAGAGGCGATCCTCAACTCGATGCTCGCCGCCGAGACGATGACCGGGGCGAACGACGTGACGGTGTACGCGCTGCCGGTGGACAGGCTGCTGGCGGCGATGAAGAAGTACGGGCGGGCGCCGATGGCGCCGTGACCGAGCCGCGCCCGGTCGATCCGCTGCACGGCGTCACGCTCAAGGCAATGCTCGAGCACCTCGTCGAGCGCTACACCTGGGCAGGGCTCGGCGAGCGAATCGCCATTCGCTGCTTCACGCATGATCCGAGCGTGAACTCGTCGCTCAAGTTCCTGCGCAAGACGCCGTGGGCGCGCGCGAAGGTCGAGTCGCTGTACCTTCACTCGGTGTCGCATCCGCGAAAGGCGCCCCCGCCGTGATGCTGCCCGTGGCAGCGGCTCAGTGCGGCGTGTTGACCTGCCCCGCCGACCGGTTGGGCAACGGCAGCTCGGCGCGGTCAGCTCTCCGGAGCTGATTCGACGCGTCGAGGAGCCCCATCATGTAGCGCTGCGCCTCCGAGACCCGTTCGACCTCGATGGCGATGGTGTCGACCGCCGTCTCGAGGCGGTGGAACCGGTCCTCGCTGATGACGCCCTCGGCGCGCGACCCAGGCCGGATGCGCGAGCCGACGCGCCAGAGGATGCGGCCGACGAGCCCGGTGGCGACGAAGCACACGGTCGCGACGATGACGACCTGCATGTAGCTGCTGAAGGCGTACGGATCCATGGCGTGCCTCCGAGGTTGGACAACAGGAGCTCAGTGCGGCGTGTTCGTCCGGCCCGGTGCGCGGCTGGGGAGCGGGAGCTCGGCACGGTCGCCGCGCTTGAGCTGGTTCGCATCGCCGAGCAGCCCGACCATGAAGCGCTGCGCCTCGGAGATGCGCTCCACCTCGATGGCGATGGAGTCGACGGCGGTCTCGAGCCGCTGGAAGCGATCGTCCCAGGGGCCGTCGTTGAGGGAGTGCACCGGCTTCGGGCGCGAGCCCCAGCGCCAGAGGAAGCGGGTGCCGAGCACGATGACGGCGAGCGAGGCGATGGAGGCCATGATGATGGTCATGACCTGGGCGAACATCTGGATGTCGGGATCCATGGCGGGGCTCCTGGGTGATGCCCTACCTACGGGGTGAGGCGCCGGGAAGTTGCGGGGCAGCGCTGGTCTGCTGGCGTTCTCTGCCTAACTCCTGACCAGGCGCTCGAGACGGAGAATGCGAGCTCGTACCTCGGCGACCTTTGGCTGAAGGTCCGGATCAGCATGTTGCCACAGATCCACGAAGGTGCGGTAGTGCGAGAGCGCGCGGACGTTGTCTCCGCGCGCCTCATACAGCTCCCCGAGCCGTTTCTCGGCGGGGGCGCGCATCCACACGTCCATGCCGATCCGCCCCTGTGACGCGAGATAGCGTTCGAGATTCGCGATCGTGGAGTCGGCCATGTTCGCCCTGTCGAAGGCGATCCCGAGATAGGCGGGCAGGCAGAAGGCGCAGGAGACCGGCATTCCATCGACATCCACATCGGCCTGACGGAACACGCGAACTGCCTCCTGCGGATGTCCGGCCGCCAATGCCGCAAGCCCCGTGGCCTGCAGATACTGCGACCGAAGATTGTTTCGCTGCACGGAGTCCTTCATGGCCCTGTCGTACTGCGCCAGTACGGACCGTGCCCGGTCTGCGGCGCCCGCCACTGCATAGGACCGGGCAACTGCGATCCACGGCGCGCCCGGAGGCGTGTCGGAAAGAGGATGAGTACGCAGTGCCTCATCGAGCCGTGCGATTGCCCGGGCGTCCTGGTTTCGCAGCCACGCATCCTGGAAGGCGAGGTCCGCTGCGCGCGTGAGTGGGGACGTCGCCACACCTCGGGCCGCGTTGCGGGCCTCGAGTTCCGGCCACAGCAGCTCGGCCTCGCGCAGGCGACCGCGCATTTCGGCGAAGCCGCCCAGGTAGGCCAGCGTCGTCACACCCGGCAAGGACTTGCCGGGCGCCCTCGTGGAACGAATCAACGCCTCCGCCGAATCGAAGTTGTCGTGGAGGTACAGGAGCTGACTTTCGCGCGCGGCGATCGGGAACGGAAGCTGGCGTACGTGAAACTGGTGCACCACCGAATCAGCCGCCTCGAGCTTTCCTGCGTTCAACAGGGTTCCGACAAGGTTGTCGAGGATGATCCCGTCGTCAGGCTCCAGGAGCACGGCACGGCGGTAGGCTCGCTCGGCGCGGACGTAGTCACGCGTAAGGCCGTAGAGTATCGCCAGCGAGTTCAATGCATCGGTGTCGAAGGAGTCGATGGCAACGGACTTCTCCAGCGCCGCGATCGCCTTCGGCCGGCTCTTCCTGGACCAGTACGCGCCCTCCACCGCATAGCGTTCGGCTTCGGGCAGCCGATCGCGAAGCTGATAGGCTCTCGCCATCAGTGAGTCACGCCGTGCCGCCTGGAGTCCGAGATTCTGGAGACTGTAGGCGAGCTGCACGTACGCCGCCGCAAAGTTGCTGTCCTTTTCTATGGCCTCTTCGTAGAGGGGTATCGCCTTCTGGTCGTTTCCCTCGACGGCGTTGGCGCGAAACCCGGCGGCGTACGCGCGCAATGCATCGAGCGAACCGGTCGTGACCTGTGCGAGCGCGGGAGCCTCGCTGACGCTCTTCAGGGATTCGCCGATCTTGCCGCGCAGCTCGCGCGTGAGGTGATCGACTGCGGGGATGATCTCTCCAGAGCTGGTCGCAGAAGTTCTGTACGCGGCGAGCTCGTCACCCGACTGGGCGTTCACGAGCTGCACGGTAATGATGAATCCCGCTCCGACCCTGGTGAGGTGTCCCGTGACGACGGCCTTGATCCCCTCACGCACGGCCACCTCGCGCGCGAGCTCGACATCGACGCGTGTCGTGGCCGGCCGCTGCATCCGACGCAGGGCGGCCACGAGGTTGCTCGTCGAGACGACGTTGACGGCGCGGGACTGCGCGAGGTTGGTGCGCACGGCCTCGGAGAGGACCTGGGCCAGCGCGGAGTCCTTCGCGTCGGCATCGAATGCGGCGACGACGACCCGATCCTGCGCCGTGAGCTTGCCGGAGGCAAGCAGCGAACCGGCCGGCCCGATGCCGAGCGCGCGGAGCACCAGATAGCCGCTGACCAGCACCATGAAGAGGGACACGGCCGCCAGGCCACCTCGTGCCGTCCGCCGCCACGTCATGTGTGGGCTCGCCCTCATGGCGAGCGTGGCGATCGGGCCTCCCGGTACCGCGCTCGCGGTTCCACCTCGCGGGGTCCGTGGTGCGCTCGACGCGATCCTCCGTGCGACACGGTGCGTGTATCCCGTGAAGAGCATGATTGGAAGACCCAGCATCATGACGAGAACGGCGCCACCGAACACCCAGTCGGGCAGTCCCTGCGTGACAACGAGCAGTTTCGCGACTAGCGCGACGATGACGAACACGGCGGCATACAGGGACATCGCGCCCAGGAACGTGCCGCCGCCGTTCGAGGTCGCCGGAGGCGTGACCGCAGCATTGAGCTGCTGGAGGATCTCCTCCGCATCCTGTGGGCGGTGCGCGGGATCCTTCGCGAGGCATCGGGTGATGAGGCGCGCGAGCGGCGGGGGGCAGTCGGGCCGGAGCTCCGCCACCGACGGCGGGGTCTCGGTCATGTGGGCCGCGAGGAGCTTGTGCGGTGGCAATCCATCGAACGGCGGCTTTCCAACGACGAGCTCGAACGCCATGCAGCCGAAGGCGTAGATATCCGCTCGATGGTCGACGTCGGGATCACCAGCGCCCTGTTCGGGCGCCATGTAGGCCGGGGTGCCGATCGACGTCCCGAGCTGCGTGAGGGTTGCTCCAGCGGGACTCTTCTGCGACGCGGCGATCGCCTTGGCGATGCCGAAGTCCGCCACAACCGCTGAACGGCCCGATAGCAGCACATTGTCGGGCTTGATGTCGCGATGGACCACGCCGCGCTCATGCGCGTAGGCCAGCGCCTTCGCGACGTCGCGCAGGATGTCGATCGCCTCCCCGTAGGGGAGCGGCCCGCTTGCCAGCCGCGCGCGGACGCTTTCGCCCTCGACGAAGGGAGTAGTATAGAAAGGGAGGCCGTCCACCTCAGCGGCGGCGATGACCGGGAGGATGTTCGCCTGTTGCAGCGAAGCGGCGAGCTGAATCTCGCGCTCGAAGCGTTCGGCGGACATCGAAGCCGCGAGCTCCGGGGCGAGGATCTTGATGACCACCTTGCGCGCCAGGCGGTGTTCGCTGGCGACGAAGACCCGAGACATTCCGCCGCCACCGAGCTCACGCTCGATGGTGTGGGTCCCGCCGAGCGTGTCCTGAACGCGCTTTCGAAGCTCCATCGCGGGTCGGGTCGGGGAGGGCGC
>DASTGQ010000376.1:0-7317 GCA_035718985.1 Gemmatimonadaceae bacterium | reverse complement strand
GTGGTGGTGGAAGCGACGCGGTAGCGCTGCACGTGACGCACAGAAACACGACGGGCCTGCTCGATCGAGCAGGCCCGTCGTGTTTCTGTGCGTCACGTGCAGCGCTACCGCGTCGCTTCCACCACCACTTCCACCTCGTAGTCCTCCGTCTTCCGCACCGCGCGCAGCACGGTCTGCCCCGCCGCGAGCGCACCGAGCAGGATGTAGATGTAGAAGGTGTAGAAGCGCCACCACACGAGCGCCGCGGCGAACAGCTCGGTCGGAATGTCGTTGCCGAGCGCGGCGCGGAATGCGACCTCCACCGCGCCGCCGCCGCCGGGCGCCGGCACCACCGCCGCGCCATAGAGGAATCCCAGCGGCCAGAGCGCCAGCGGTGCGAGCGGAACGGTCGCGATGCTGGTCAGCACGAGTGCCGGCAGCACGGTGAGCCGGATCCCCACATGCACCACCGACGCGAGGAAGGCGCCCACCGCCGCGGCGGGATTCACCTTCTCCACCGAGTCGATGGTCGCGCGCAGCTTGCGCACGGCGCGCTGCACGGTGCGCCAGCGACCGGCGTGCAGGCGCAGGCGTCGCGCCCAGTCGGGTGGTGGCCCGCCCGTGTTGCGCCGCGAGAGAAAGAGCGCCATCGCCCCGATGCCGAGGATCACGGCGGCGTACGTGCCGACGAGTCCCACGAGCGTCATCACGGCCGCGCCCGCACTGTGAAAGATGATCGCGACCACTACGACCACGGCGGCGAGCGAGAAGACTTCGAGGAACAGCTCGGCGTAGAGGATGACGAGCACGCTCGCCGACGGCAGCCCGGACTCGGCGAGGATGAAGAAGCGCGCTGGTTCAGCGCCGCTGCGCGCCGGCGTGATGGCGGCGCCGAAGTCCCCACCGAGGCAGGTGCGCAACGCGGTGCGGAAGGGAAGCACGATGCCGGCGGCACGGGCGCTCCACCGGATCTTGAATGCACGTGCGGCCACCTCGACCGTGACGGCGAGCAGGGCCAGCAGGTGCGCGCGCGGCGGCAGCGCGAGTGACGCGCCGCCGTGCGACCAGCCGAGAATCATGTAGAGCGAGACCCCGATGGTCAGCGCGAAGGAGAGCGCCGTGAGGAACCAGCGGAACGGGGTCATGTGCGGGACGGGCTCGGCATCGCCGCAAGGTATCGCGCCGTGGAGGCGTCGGCCACGCCGCGGGCGAAGAACTTGCCCACTGGGCAGGCATGAGTCGTGACCGATTCGAGGCAGGCATTCGACATGAGCGACGTGTCACGGGGGGAAGCGAGCGCGTGCTCGACCTCTCGCGTGGCCGCGAAGTGGTGCCGGCGGTATGGATGACGCCGACCACGAACACTGCGGCGCCGGCAGCGCTGCTGCTGCACGGATTCTCGTCGAGCAAGGAGCGCATGGCGCAGTCGGTGGGGCGTGAGCTGCTCGCGCTCGGCGTCGCCTCGCTCGCGCTCGACCTTCCCTTTCACGGCGAGCGCGACGGCGATGCCGGCTCGCTGTCGAAGAACCCGCTCGCGCTGGTGGGTGCGTGGCGCTCGGCGATCGCAGAAGCGAGAGACGCGATCACGTGGCTCGCGTCGCAGCCCGGTGTGGACGCCGGGCGACTCGGCATCGTGGGCTATTCGCTCGGTGGATTCCTCGCGCTCATGGCCGCGGCGGAAGACGAGCGGCTGCGCGTGGTGGCGCTGGCCGCGGCGGGGGATCTCCCCGATCACACGCCGTATGCGTCGCTCGTGCGCGGACTGGTGAACCCGCTGCGCGCGGCAGAGCGTCTGGATGGGCGGCCACTGCTGCTCGTGAATGGCCGTCGTGACACCACGACGCGGCCAGCGCAGGCGCAGCGCCTGTTCGACGCGGCGCGCGAGCCGAAGACCCTGCACTGGTACGAGGGGGGCCACTGGCCGCCGGCGTCGGCCATCGCGCTGGCGGCACGATGGGTTGCCGACGGCCTGAGCGCTGTCGGTGCGACGCGTTCCGCGCGTCCGCGGCGCACGGGATGAACGGGGAGGCTTGCGTGCAGCTTCGCGCACGCGAAGGTTGGAGCGCGCGCCGGCGTGGGCCGGCGCGCCACACCACCTGCCGCCCCGGCTCACCGTGTCCATCGACCCGACTTCCACGCCGCGCCGCGAGTTCCTGACGCGTGTCGCCACTACCGCCGCCGTCGTCGTCGCCGGTTCGGCCTGCGCATCGCCGCTTGCCGCTGCCACCGCCATGAACGCGGACCACGAAGGGCGGCCGCGCCAGGCGCCGACGTTCGATGACTCATGGACGACCCGCGTGCGCGCCGCGGCCCATCGCGCGGTGTTCGATTCCCCCGCCGTGTCCGACGGTCTCGTGTTCGGGCACGCGACCGCGTTCATGGACAACTACCACGAGATGTTCGGCACGAGCGACGCCGAGACGGTGCCGGTGATCGTGATGCGCCACCAGGGGACGGTACTCGCCCTCGGCGACGGCGTGTGGGAGAAGTACGCGCTCGGCGAGTACACGAAGCTGAAGGATCCGACGACCGGCGCCGTGGCGACGCGAAACCCGTTCGTGCGCGTCGTGGCGTCCGACCCGCACGCCCTCATCGAGCCGGAGTCGACGCTCACGGCGCTCCGCGCGCGCGGCGCCGTGCTGCTGGTGTGCAACCGCGCCCTGAAGCACCTCGCCTCCATGCAGGCAAAGCAGCGCGGGATGAACGAGGGCGACGTGATGAACGACTTCCTCACCGGCCTGGTGGCCGGCGCGATCCCGCAGCCGTCGGGGATCTACGCGGTGATCCGCGCGCAGGAGGCGGGGTGCGGGGTGGTGAGGAGCACATAGGGCAACGGCGAGTACTTCGTACGGAGTACCTCGTACCGAGACCCGACGGCTGCCCCCAGCAAGGCGGTGACGCACTCTCCCGGCGCAGCGTGATCAAAGGCCCCGCATTCCTGGGGGCTGAATGCCGGTCCATGTACGAAGTACGTGGTACGCAGTACTCGCCCTTGCAGTCACCCCCGCGCATACACCTCGATCCACGGCGCCGCCGCCCGATCGCGCATCGGCGCTCTCGCCGCGAACGTGCCGAGCGACTTGACCAGGCGCTCCTCGAGCCGTGCCCACGGGCGCGTCCACTGGTCGCCGATGGGCACGAGGACGTCGCCGAGCACGTGCTCCACCTGGAAGCCGAGCCGCGCCAGCACGCGCTCGAGTGCCGACGCGGTGAAGCCGAACCGATAAGGAAAGCCGAGCAGGTTGTTCTGCGCGAGCCAGGCACGAGCCACCGGAGCGAGCGCGGTGGAGAGCAGCGGGCGCAGCGCTGCGTAGCAGGCGCCGTTCGGCACGCGCACGGCCACCATGCCGCCCGGAGACAGCCGGCGGCGCGCGGCGCGCAGCGTGGCCACCGGATCGGGGAGCTGGTCGAGGCAGTTCCAGATGGCGACGACGTCCACCGGGTGATCATCGTGCAGTGACTCGAGCGTGCCGTCGTACACCTGGAATCCGAGCGAGCGGGTGAAGGAATTCGCGCACGCGTTGACGTCCACGCCGGCAAACTGCCAACCGCGCTCGCGCGCGGCGGCGAGAAAGGCGCCGACGTAGCTGCCCACCTCGAGGCCGCTGCCTCGACGGCCGAATACCGACGTCAGGCGCCTCGCCTGTGCCGCGTAGGAGACGCGCTGCGTCTCGTGCAGCGCGCGCATCCGCTCCTCGGTGGGACTGGAGTCGGCGTAGGCCGCATCCAGCTCCGTGGCCCGCTCCACCGGGTTGCGATACACGAGTCCGCAGGCGCGGCAGCGCACGAGGCGCAGAGGCGCGTGCTGCGAGAAGGCGACGCGATCCATGAGCTGGGACGGCGGCGTGCCGGCGCGAAGGCGCGAGGAGTGGAACGCCCAGAGCGCTTCCACCTCGGCGCGCATGTCGTCGGCGGACGCGATCTCGCGCGCATCCGCCTCGCCACACACGGCGCAGCGGGCCAGTTCGTACGAGACGCTCATGCGGTAGCGGACGGAGTGGTTACCTGATCGGGCATCGGATGTCCAATGTCCAGTAGGGCAAGAGCGGTGCGCGCGCGGCCGACCGGTCGGTGGAGCGCTTGCATGTGCGCCGCAGTCCAACGATCATCCTGCGTCATGTCGCAACCTGTCAGGCCGTCGAACCGGGGCATCGTCTCGCTGCTGGAAGAAGGGATCCGTTACGAGCGGGGAGGCCTCGCCGCGCGGGCGGTGAGCTGCTTCGAGGAAGTCACGCAGCAGTGGCGTGAGGATCCCGCCTCGGCCGCCGAGGCGTGGTGGCGACTGGCGAACCAGCATCGCCTGCAGTCGCGGTGGTTCGAGGCGCTGGAGGCGGCGCGCACCGGCGGCACGCTGGCGCGCGAGCACGGGCTCCGCAATCACGAGGCAGACGCCCTCAACATCGAGGGTGCGGTCTGGATGACGCGTGGCGACTATGCCGCGGCGCGCCCGCTGTTCGAGCGGACGCTGGAGCTGGCCGAGACGCCGACCACGCGCGCCAAGGCGCTCCAGAACCTCGGCGGAATCGCGGGAGAAGAGCAGCGATTCGACGAGGCGCAGCGCCTGTTCGAGCAGTCGCGGCGGGAGTATGCGGCCGCGCACGACGCGCGGGGCGAGGCCGTCTCGCTGCTGAACATGGGTCGCCTGCAGCTGGAGCGCGGCAACACGGAGGAGGCGCGGGTGGCGCTGGAAGATGCCGTGTACGCGGCGCGCCTCACGGGCGACCTCGAGATGCACGCGGCGGCACTCCTCAACCTCGGGATCGCGCTCAGCGAGCTGCAGAGCATCTCGCTTGCCGAGGAACGCATCACCACGGCGTATGGCCAGTTCACCATCGCCGACATTCCCGTGCAACGGGTGCGCTGCCTGATGCAGCTGGCGCGACTGGCCTCGCTGCGCGGCGAGCCGGCCACGGCGAAGATCTGTCTCACGCACGCACGGGATGTTGCGGCGTCGGCACAACTGCCGCGTGAGATCAAGCTGATCGTGGACCAGCTGGACGCCATCGACTCGCCTGGACAAGGCAAGGCGTGACAACGATATAGCGCGCTCGATGCGCGCTGCCGGGCGCAGCCGGGCATGATGGCACAGGTCTGGCACGCGGAGCGGATTCGCTGGATTCCGTGGCCGAGGACGGCTGCGGACCGCGAAAGAGGTTGGCCAGACTCCCGAGGTGTTACATGCGCATTCGCCTGCTGCTCGCCGCCACCGCCGCCGTCACGCTCGCCGCCTGCAGCAACACGGTCACGGCTCCGCAGAAGCTGTCGCCGCCGGATACGCCGAAGGCGGACATCACCTGTCGCACGGGCTATCACATCGCCACGCGCTCGGACGGCTCGCAGTACTGTGAGTCCGATGGCGGCACCCAGATCACGGCGACGAGCCCCACGACGAGCACGACGAAGTGATCGGCTGATCGCGCGCTGGCGCTCGATCGTTCCGCGGCTCCCGGCGCATGCGCCGGGAGCCGCTTTCCGTTGTAGTCTTGCATGTCGCGCCGAATCGGGATACTTCGAGGGCAACGGCAACGGCGAGTACCACGTACTTCGTACTGAGTACGTGGACCGACATCCAGGCCACCTGAATGCGCGGCTGCCTTCACGTGCCGCCCGGCTGTAACCGGCCCGCCTTCTTGGGCCCTCCCGAAGGTCCCGGTACCTTGTACGAGGTACCAGGTACTCGATGTTGTCGTCATCCAGTCCCTCACCCCCAACGCATCCGTGCCTCGCTTCCTTTCCCGCGGCCTCGCGCTCCTGCTCGTTCCTGCCCTTGCCGGCGCCCAGCAGCGCCGCGTCCCACCACCCAACGACACCAGGCCGAGCATTCCTCGCGACCGCCCGCAGATGGGAGCGGCCGTGGACACCTCGGCGCTCAATACGCTTCAGTGGCGTGAGCTCGGCCCCTTCCGCGGCGGCCGCAGTGTCGCCGTCGCCGGCTCCGCGGCGCGGCCGAAGGAGTACTACATGGGCACGGTGGGCGGCGGCGTGTTCAAGACGCTCGATGGCGGGCAGTCGTGGGCGCCGGTGACCGACAAGTATTTCGGCGGCACCATCGGCGCCATCGCGGTGGCCCCGTCGAATCCCGACATCGTCTATGTCGGCGGCGGCGAGTTCGACATTCGCGGCAACGTCTCGCACGGGGACGGCGTGTGGAAGTCCACCGACGCCGGCAAGACGTGGACGTCGCTCGGCCTCAAGTTGACGCGACAGATCTCGCGCGTCCTCGTGGATCCGGCCAACCCCGACCTCGTGTACGTCGCGGCGCTCGGCAACGTGTGGGCGCCGACGCCGGATCGCGGCATCTACCGCTCGCGCGACGGCGGTAAGAGCTGGGACAAGATCCTCTTCCGCAACGATTCCACCGGCGCGATCGAGCTGGCGATGGATCCGTCCAACTCGAAGGTGCTCTACGCCGCTTTCTGGCAGGCGGGGCGCACGCCGTGGAAACTCGTCTCGGGCGGTGCGGGGAGCGGAATCTTCAAGAGCACCGATGGCGGCGACACGTGGCGCGAGATCACGCGCAACCCAGGGCTGCCGGCCGGGATCATCGGCAACATCGGCATCGACGTCTCGCGTGTGAACCCCAACCGCGTATGGGCCATCGTCGAGGCCGACTCGGGCGGGGTGTTCCGCAGCGATGACGGCGGCGCCACGTGGACGCGCACCAACGGCGACCGATCGCTCCGGCAGCGCGCGTGGTACTACACGCGGATCCACGCCGACTCCAAGGATCCCGACATCGTCTACGTCAACAACGTCAGCTTCAACAAGAGCATCGACGGTGGCAAGACCTTCCGCCCGGTGCGCGGCATCCCGCACGGCGACTCGCACGGCTTCTGGATCGCGCCGGACGACAACAAGCGCTTCATCGAGAGCGATGATGGCGGCGCGAGCGTGACCACCGACGGCGGCCGCACCTGGACCGACGAGGACTACGCCACGGCGCAGTTCTATCACGTGATCACGACGACGCACTTCCCCTATCACGTCTGTGGCGCGCAGCAGGACAACAGCACGCTGTGCGGGCCGAGCCGGAAGGCGGGCGGCATCGACATCAACGACTGGGTGGAGGCGGGCGGCGGCGAGTCGGGCTACATCGCGTCGCGCAGCGACGATCCGGACGTGGTATACGCCGGCAGTTACGGCGCACTGCTCACGCGCAAGGACCTGCGCACGGGGCTCGAGCGCAACATCAATCCGTGGCCCGACAACCCGATGGGCCACTCGGCCATCGACCTCAAGTACCGCTTCCAGTGGACCTTCCCGATCGTCGCGTCCAGGCACAATCCGAACGTCGTATACGCCGGCTCGAACGTCGTGCACAAAACGACGAACGGCGGC
>DASTGQ010000375.1:0-6120 GCA_035718985.1 Gemmatimonadaceae bacterium | reverse complement strand
CGAAGCACTCCACCGCCGATCGGAACAGCGGATCGGCCGACGGGCGCACGCCCCAGACCGGGGCCGAGCCGTCGAGCGCGATGCACCGGCGTCCCTCAGTATCGGCAGCGACGCGCATGTGCAGGCCGCCGGGCGCGAGATAGACGCGGTTCGCGACCACCTCCTCGCCGTCCACCCCCTCGGCGACGGGGAGCCGGCTCATGGAGTTCAGCCGCGCTGCCAGGCTCCGCGTGAAGCCGGCTGGCATGTGCTGCACCACGAGCACCGCGGCGTCGAGGTCCGCCGGCAGGCCTGGAATCACTTCCGCCAGAGCACGCGGGCCGCCGGTGGAGGCGGCGATCACCACGGCCATCCTCGCGCCGAGGGCCCGTGCCGATGGCACGGCCGGCTGGACGAATTTCGGGCGCGCGAGGAGCTGCACGCCGCCGAGGTTGACCTCGCGCGCGGCGCGCAGGGCGTTGAGCAGCGTCTCCGCCACGCGATCGAGGTCGATGCTCACCGGCCCCGACGGCTTGCGAACGAAGTCCACGGCGCCAAGCTCGAGGCAGCGCAGCGTGAGATCCACGTCGCCCTGCGTAGTGGCAGCGCTGAGCATGACCACCGGGCGGGGAGTCTCGCTCATGACGTAGCCGAGCGTCTGCAAGCCGTCCAGCTCCGGCATCTCGACGTCGAGCGTGATGATCTGCGGGTCGAGCGCGTGGATCTGTGCCAGGGCCTCCACGCCGTCGCGCGCCGTGCCGATGACGCGGAACTCGCGCGAGTCATCCACGATGCGCGTGATGATTCGGCGCATGAACGCGCTGTCGTCCACGACGAGGACCGTCGTGATTCCCCTAGAGGACACGATTCCCGGCCTTGAGGGACCGCACCTCGATGTGCCCGTCGGCGAGGTGGAAGTACACGCTGCGTCCGTAGTCGAGACCGGTGTCCTCGGCCACGAGGGGGACGTCGTGGGCCGCGAGCACCTCGCGCGTCGCGAGGATGTTGCGCTCGCCCACGTTCACGCCGCTGCCCGAGACGAGCTGCCCGAACATGCTCGCGCCGCCGATGATCTTCGCCGACACGCGCCCGGCATCGTTTCCGGCGAGAGCGCGCATCTCCTGCAGCATGAGCGGCACGACGGTCTCGGGAAACTTCGCGGGATTCGACGTCTCACGCGACATTGCCTGGCTCGGGAGCAGGATGTGCGCGAGGCCTCCCGTGTGCGAGTCGCGGTCGTAGAGCGCAATGGCGACACACGAGCCGAGGCCGATCGTGGTGAGCACCTCTTCGCCGCGCCGCACCGCGTAGTCGGCCACCTTCACGCGGACATCGTTGCCGTCCGCGGTCATGGCAGCCGGTAGATCCGCTCGCGCGCGTCCACGGGCACGAACCTGGTGCGTGCGTCGCCGAGCAGCGTCTCCACCTTGCCCAGCACGAGGAAGCCACCGGGCGCGAGCGCGCGACGAAATCCCTCGAAGAGGCGCTCCTGCGTCGCGCGATCGAAGTAGATCAGGACGTTGCGGCAGAAGATCAGGTGATGCGGCCCTGGCGGGGGTGCCTCGGCGAGCAGGTCGCGACGCTCGAAGCGCACCAGCCGCTTCACCTCATCGGCGACGGTGAACGGCGGCGTCGCGAGGAAATAGCGCTGCCGAAGCTCCGGCGGCGTGTCGGCGAAGTCCCCTTCCTCGAACTGTCCGCGCTCGGCCGCCTGAAGACACCGCGCATCGATGTCGCTGCCGAGCACGCGGACGCGCTGCGGAAGCTCGCCGAGCTTGCCGGCACGCTCGGCGTGGCGGTGAAAGAGGGTCGCGACGGAGTACGGCTCCTCCCCAGACGAGCATCCAGCGCTCCACACGGACAGGGGCTCCTCCCGCTCCCAGAGCGTCGGGATGACCTTCCCGGCGACGGCGGCATAGGTGTCCCAGTTCCGGAAGAGCTTCGTGACGTTGATCGTGAGCGCGTCGAGGAGCCGCTCGTACTCCGCGCCGTCCGCGTCGAGGACAAGCGAGTAGTCGTGATACGTATGCACCCCACGCGCGCGCATCCGCACGGCAATGCGCCGCCGCAGGCACTTCTCCTTGTAACTCGCGCAGCCGAAGCCGCGCTCGCGGGCGATCTTGGCCGTGAGCGCCGCGAATCCGGCGTCCGTCAGGTCGTGCACGGTTACAGCACCTGCCGGACGGCGTCGAGGTTGGTGCGGACGATGGCGTTGCTCGGGTCGAGCTCGAGCGCCTGCTCCCAGCAGCGTACCGCCTCGTCGCGTTCCTGCCGCTTGAAGCGGATGTTGCCGAGCTTGAGGTACACGTCCTCGCCGAGCGTGGGATTCAACTTGACCGCGCGCAGGTAGCACTCCAGCGCATCGTCGTAGCGGGCGGCGCGATAGTGACAGTCGCCGAGATTCTTGTGAAGCTGCGCGAGTCCGGGATCCTCGAGCAGTCCCTGCTCCGCCGCCTGCATGGCGTCCGGGTGGTAGCCGCGGCGCTCCTGGACGGCGGAAAGGTTGTTGTAGAGCGCCGCCGCGCGCGGATGAAGGCCGACGCCCTCGGTGAGCAGCGCCACGGCGTGATCGAGGTCGCCGAGGAGCGCCTCGGTGAGCGCCGCGTAGTGGAACCAGCCGGCCGTGGGCGGGCGCGTGCCGAAGAGCGGACGCGCAGCGCTGAAGGTGGAACGCGCGCCGGCCACGTCGCCCAGGCGAAGCGCGATGACGCCCAGCGACGTCTGGATGCGCGGATCCTTCGACCCGCCGCGGTGCACGGCTTCGGAGAGTGCCGCCTGTGCCTCGTCATACTGGCCGAGCCGTTCGAGCGCATACGCGAGGTTGTGGAGCGCCGCCGGCCGCGCGCCGGGCTGCGCCACGCACTCGCGGAAGGCAACGACGGCATCGGCCCACTTGCCCTGTCGCGCCAGCGCCAGCCCGATATAGAAGCGCGCCTGCGCATCCGATTCCCGCAGCTCGACGACACGGCGGAACTCTCGCATTGCCTCGTCCAGCATGCCGGTCTTGTAGAAGGCCATGCCGAGGTTGCGGTGCTCATCCACGCGCGTGTCGCTCACGACCGGCTCGACGTTCCTCGTCTTGCCGACACGCTGCGCGAAGCCAGCGCTGACGAGCCCGTAGATGGCCTTGCCGACCTCGAACTCGCCGAGGCCGGACTCGTCGATCACGCTGGAGACATCGCGACGGCCGTCGAGGAGGTTGAGGACGGTCTCCTGCTCCTTGGTCAGCGCGACGTGGCTGTCCACGAGCTTGCGGCGGTCCACGTCGAAGACGATGTCGAAGGTCGGGATCTTCTTCTCGATCAGCGTCCACTCGTCCACCCGCCGCGCACCTTCGAGGAGCAGCGACTCGGGGTTGATCGAGACCTGGAAGTCCTGCTCCTCCGGCTTGACGTCCGCCTCGAAGTTGAACGTCCCCTCCATCCACGTGAAGAGGAAGTACACCGCCTCCTCGATCTGGAGGCGAATCTGCTCGTGCAGCGCTTCGCGGGTGATGGCACCCTGCGCGACGAGCAGCTCGCCGATGCGCTTGTCGCGATGCAGCGACTGCGCCTTGATGGCGGCATCGAGCTGCGCCTGCGTGACGACGCCACCCTTGACGAGGATGTCGCCGATGCGGTCGCGGCGGTTGACGATGGACGCGTAGCAGATCTTGCCCGCGTCGAAGTAGATGTAGCCGAAGTTGGCGCGATGCGTCACGGCGAGGCAGCCCGTCTTCCGGCCCATCGCGAGGAGCTGCAGCACGTCGGGGAGGCTCGCCTCCTTCAGACTGCCCTTGATGGCCATCAGCGCATCTCCTCGACGAGACGGCTGGCCGCATCGGGCCACTCCCACACGAGCTTCTCGTCGTCGAGGAAGTAGACGTCCGCGGCCTGGCGTACGCTCGTGGGTGCGAGGGTGGCGGGCCCGCCACCTGCCTCCAGCACCTGCTTCGCGAGCGGCAGCGTGAGCGGCTCGCTGAGCGATTCCGCCGCGGCGCAGACTCGGTGCACGGTGCCGATCAGCTCGCGCACGCTCGCCGCCGAGCGCTCGGCGAGGTACGACAACAGCTCCGGCGTCGCTTCCACGTTCGCGTCAGCGAGGAAGCGGCCGAAGAGCTTCTCTCTCAACACGCGATCGGGTGCGCCGAGCTCGACGACCAGGCCGCCCTCGAAGCGCGAGCGCAGGCGCTCCTCCAGTCCCTCGATCTCCTTGGGCGGCACGTCGCTCACGAACACGAGCTGGCGGCCCTCGGAGTGGAAGTGGTTGAAGACGTGAAAGAGCTCCTCCTGCGTGCGCTCCTTGCCCCCCACGAACTGCACGTCGTCGATGAGGAGCGCATCGGCCGAGCGGTAGCGGCCACGGAAGCGCTCGATGGAGCCCTCCTGGAGCGCGGCGATGAGCTCGTCCATGAACAGCTGTGCGCCGACGCAGGCAACGCGAAAGTCCGGACCGCCCGCGCGAGCGAGCTCGTTGCCGATGGCGTTCAGCAGGTGCGTCTTGCCGACCCCGCTCGGGCCGGAGAGGAACAGTGGATTGTATCGTGCGCCGGGCTGCGCGACGACCGCGTCGGCGGCGCGCACGGCCATCTGGTTCGAGGTGCTCTCCTCGAACGCCGACCGAGCGAACGCAGATTGCGGCCCGGCCGGTGGGACGCCGCCGGCAAGCGCCTGCTCCACGAAGGTGACTGCCTCGGCGAGGCGCGCCGGATCACGAAACAGCTCCGTGCCGCCAAGGGAGGGGTCCACCGAGGAGGCTTGCTGCTCCAGATCGCGAAGCTTCTCCACCGCCTGCGCGAAGCCGCGCACCAGCGCTTCGTAGTTCGGCGGCTCGTTCGTTTCGGCCATGAGCAGCTCGAGCGACGCGGTGCGGTAGCCTTCCCCGCCCCAGTATGCGATGGCCTCGCCGACGCGCACCTTCCATGGCTCGAGCTGCACCGCCACCGCACTCGCCACGTCGGTGAGAAAGCTCAGGAACTCGTCATGCGCATCGGGAGCGGTCACCGCGGGCTGCGCTTCGGGCGTGCCGATGAGCGCGCGGACCTGGGACGGCGTGAGCGTGCCGTCAACCGCCTGGTGCGCGAGGAGGCGGTTGAGCGCGCCCTGCAGCTCGCGCACGTTGCTGAACTCCGCGCGCGCCAGCTCCTCGATCACGCCCGGCGCGAACGACGCCTGCCGCTCCTCGCACTTGGCGCGCAGGATGGCCACGCGCGTCTCGAAGTCCGGCGCGCCGATGTCCACGATCAGACCGCCGGCGAGACGGCTGACGAGCCGCTCGTCGACGTCGGCGATCTCGCCCGGCGGTCGGTCGCTCGTCATCACGATCTGGCGACCCGTGCCCTGGAGCGCGTTCAGCAGCCGCAGCAGCTCGGACTGCGTCTCGCGACGGCCGGTGAGGAACTGCATGTCGTCGATCAGCAGCACGTCCACGCGGCCGTATCGCTGCTTGAAGCGGTCCATCTCCGCGGTGGCGATGGAGGCGTGCAGCTGCTCGACGAAGTCCTCGAGCGGCACGTACTCCACGTTGAGCACCGGATTGATGGACAGCGCCTGGTTGCCGATGGCGTGCATCAGGTGCGTCTTGCCCAGCCCCGACCCGCTGTAGATGAACAGCGGGTTGTAGACCGAGCCCGGCGCGTCGGCGACCGCGTGTGCCGCGGCGACGGCAAGGCGGTTCGCCGAGCCGACGACGTAGTTGTCGAAGCGGGCGCGCGAGTCGACTCGCATCAGCGGCTAGCGGCTGCCGGCGCCGACGGAGGAGCTCGCTGACGATCCCGCGCTGAGGCGACGCAGCACGAGCTCCGAGATGCCGCGCAGCGTCTCGAACACGCCCGGACCGTGCAGCGCATCCGCGGAGAACTCGGGCGCATCACGGAAGTTGATCGCGTCCGAGAGGTCGTGCGCCGAGAGGATCAGGTCGGGGGGGAGGTCCTGCTTGTTGTACTGCACCACGAGCGGCATCGTGCGCGGGTCCACGCCCTGATCGGCGAGGTTGGCGTGGAGGTCCTGGAAGCTCTCGATGTTCTCGTCGAGCTGGCGCGCCTGGCTGTCCGCCACGAAGACGACGCCGTCCGCGCCCTGGAGCACGAGCTTGCGCGTCGTCTGGTAGTAGACCTGCCCGGGCACGGTGTAGAGCTGGAACTTGGTCGTGAACCCGGAGATG